>CANTWP010000083.1 GCA_947853245.1 uncultured Bacilli bacterium
CGTTGCTTTTGAAATATTACGAAATAAAGTAAACGGATTCTAAGGTGTTAAACCTTAGCCCACTGGATATTTTGTATGGTACGTACAAAATTCCTAGGGGGCTAGAAATTTTGAATATCAAAATATACTCCTACTAAAAGGATGGTGATTTATATGGAAGAACTTGCTTCAACATATGTTTTTTTGGCAAGTGATGATTCTTCTTATATGACAGGTTAAATAATGCATGTTAATGGTGGAGAGATTATGGGATAATATTAGATTATACTTTAATTTTCCATTCATTATATTGAAAATAACACTCACACAAAGTAAGAGTGTTATTTTATAAAAAAATTCTATGAATATTAAAAATAAGGTCTTGCAATTGTTTATTAGTATTTCTATTAATGATATAATTATAACGGTGATAAAATGAAAGTCAATCATACTCTAGAACCAATTTATGATAAGAATTCTCGTGTTTTTAATTTTAGGTAGTATGCCTTCAATTAAATCACGAAAAATTGGTTTCTATTATGCACATCCTCAAAACAGATTCTGGAAAACATTAGCAAGCGTTTACCAAGAAGAAATAGGAAAAACTATAAAAGATAAAATAGAATTTTTAAGAATACATCATATTGCGCTTTATGATGTATTAAAGAGTTGCGATATATCTTCATCTAGTGATGGTTCTATTAAGAATCCTGTACCTAATGATTTTTCTGATATATTAGAACATTCTAACATTAAAGCCATTTTTACAACTGGTCAAAAAGCTTATCAACTATATCAAAAATATTGTTATCCAACCACAAAAATAAAAGCCATTCCCTTACCTAGCACTTCTCCTGCTAATTGTCCTAAGGGAATCGATGAAAAACTAAAAATTTGTTATCAACAAATCAAAGAATTTACAGAGTAAAAACATTTTATATTAAAATTAAACAATCTCTAAACCACAATTAGTACTTTCATCATTAAAGATAATATTATCTTTCTTTTTTAAAGTTACTCTAATATTAGCGGAAATAGTTTCAAAAATATCCTTATTCATTTCACCATTAACTGGTGCTGATAATTTATAACCTGTTTTACTTACAGATTTAATACTCAAATAATATTCACCTTTCTTTATAGTTATATTAACTCTATCTTTATTTATATTAAATTTAATTAGTTTACACCCATTATAAGTAGTAAACTTATATTCTTTATTATCTATTATTAATACACAAATAATTCCCTTAAACTTAAAGAACTTAAAAGGAATAATTGCTTCAGAGAACATAAAACTAGCATTAGTCTTTTTAAAATTATTAGCTTGACACCAAAGATATGTTTTAGGAAAAGAATAACCCCAATCTTTTTCTATATAACCTATTCCATTATTAAAATCTAACTTTTTATTATTAATTCTTACTAATCCCTTAACACTATTTTTCATAGATATAATAGCGTGATTACATTCCATAGAAGGTATATAAGAAAAAGGACCCATTATGTTAGGATTTAAAATATTGGTTTTAATATTTATACTATCTAGATATTTAAGTTTGCTATAAATATTAATTCCCTGTTGTTCATCTTTTATATTTATATAAATCTTCTTAGGTGAAAAATAATTATCCTTTATTTTAATATAAAATGGATTAGCACTAAAAATAAAATCATCTATATTATAATTAATAAAATAAGATGAACCATCAGTAATTATCTGAATAAAGGCTTTCTTTTCTTGTTGTGTTATACTTATTCCAGGAATAAATGATATACTACCATCACTAGTAGTATTTTTAAAATACCAACCTTCAAAATAAACTTTATTTTTCTTCAAGTAATTTTCACCTTGAAATAATTCTGGATTTTTCATCAAATATAATTTTTTCATGGTATATTTTATTCTTAAAATAACAATTAATACTTAATAACAATCTTTTTTATACATTATTATAAAACTTGACAAAATAATTCTTTATTTTACATTCTAACTAAAAGACTTTGTCAAATCAGACAAAGTCTTTTTAATAATAACTTATTTAATTCTTCCTCTATCCTTTAAAAAGTCTACTGTATCTTTTATTGTTTCTTTAAAATCTCTAGTCTTATAATTAAGTTCTTTTTTTGCTTTTTCATTAGAAAAATTAGAATTAGAAGTTAAAGTATATAAAGAATACCTTGTATAAAGTGGTGGTTGTTTTAAAAACTCATAATACAATTCTGAAAGAGGCGCTGTAAATCTAGCTAACCACATTGGTAAAATAGTTTTTATATTTCTAGTCTTTGTAACTTCACTAATCGTACTTAATAATTCTTTAACACTTATATAACGATTAGATAAAATATAACATTCGCCTTTTTTACCAAGAAAACAAGCATTAATTATCCCATAAGCTACATCTCTTACATCAACAAAATCATAACCACCATTGACACCCGCTGTCAATTTGCCACTAGCAAAATCTAATATCAATTGTGTCAAATGAGTATTACCAAAATCATTTGGGCCAATAATACCAGAAGGATGAACTATACAAGCATCAAGATTTTTATTTTTAACACAATTTAAAACATAATTAGCAGTTTCCGCTTTAGTTCTAGCATACTGCCCTTTAACTTTATTTGGAGCAAAATGCTTTATTTCTGTCATAATCTCTTTATTAGGTTTCTCTGGAATAGCGTGAACACTACTAACATATACCAATTTAGCGTTCTTTTCTAATACTTTTTCAATAACATTTTTAGTACCATTTACATTTACATCATATACTCTAGGATTATATTTAGTTTTAATATAAACTATTGCAGCGCAATGAATAACATAAAGTTCAGTATTCCTTGGGACCTCAAATATTTCATTTAAAGTCTCCTTTTTAGTAACATCACCTTTATATATTTTACAATCTAAGCCATCCAAAGAATTGATTTTATCATTAGGAAGAACTAATGCTCTTATTTCATTATTCTTATCAACGCTTAACTGTCTTACAATGTTATTTCCTAAAAATCCATTGGCGCCAGTTATAATAAATATTCTTTTTTTAGTCATAATTCACCTCTTTTACAATTATATTTTCCTTTTAAATTATCGATCATTTGAAATATTAATAGTGGTATATAAGAACCAATACTAAATGAAACTATATATAATAGTAAAAATACTATATAAGGCACCTTATCATAAATAATACTAAATACTGGTAAAATTGAAGTATGAAATGGTGATATATAAAATAATTCTAATCCATTATCTATTCCTAAATAATAAGTTACAATATTAGTTATTAAAGCAATTGCTACTAAAACTATAAAAATCTTTAAACCTTGAAGGACTGTCTTAAAACTTAATTCTACATCCTTATTGATAATTAAATAACTACCCATGACTACCATAAAACCATGATGTACCATTGTTTGAATGTTAATTAAAGTTTCTTCAACAAATACAGTTACTGGATATAACATAACCGCTATACCCGCAATTAAACCATAGGTTGCTAAAAATGAATATAAAGATTTTTCTGACTTTTTATTTTTAGTTAATGCCGCTATAAGTGCTACATACATAGGAACAGAACAAAATTGGAATGGAAAAATATACCACTGATAATGCCAAGTATTATCAGTGAAACTAAATGATAATTGTTTATATAATTCAAATATAAGCATTATAATTGAAAATACTAATAATACTTTTTTACTATTATATTTTTTATACCATAAAAATACAATAATTAGTATGGTAATAATTAAACACATTATGTGAAACCATTCATAAATTTTAGGTTCAGTCATTCGAAACTGTAAAAATATAATAATTTTTTCTAATAAATTCATTATACTCACTACAATCTTTCTTTTATATATTGTCAATACCACTTTTATTTGAAATTTAGGTATCTATATCCTATTTTTATTATATCACTTATAATATTGATTAGTAAAGTTATAATTATAAATATAAAAAAGAAAGTTGCACTTTAACCTTAGTTTACCCTTCTTTTTTATCATTAACCTCGAATCATGTCGCTATTATTTATTATTGTTGTATTATATAAAAACAGTATATCTTGATTATTAAATTCTATGTACTTTTCTAAATCTCTTGAATTTATATAACGTAAATCAATAAGTGTTATTTTATAATATCCTTCAATTAACAATGGCGCTAATGCACTAGCAAATGAATCTCTAAAGATCACTAATTCTTTAGTGTTTTCAGAAAGACTATTAGTTATTTCTATTATAGGAGTAGCGCCAGATAAAAATACATCATAAGAATCCATTTTACCTAAAGAGTCTGTCTCATAAACAGTATTTAAATTACTTTCATAATCTTTTACTAAAGCATTTTCAATAACATTATTAGTTAAATAAGTGATGACATCTTTTTTGACAGTTAAACCGATCTGTCCATAATAAGACCCATAAAATGGTTCATACTTATTAATCTTATAATCATTACTATAATTAAAATGCATCTTATTAGATAAAGTACTTACTACATTACCTAAATTTTCTTGTTTCCAATGAATGTCTGTATAATAATAATCATCAATATCTAAACAATTAGTGATATCAATATATTCCATATTAATTAATCCATTATTTACAATATTTATTAGTTTATCATAATTCATCTTTAAATAGTTATTATCTAAATAATAATTCTTATCAGGAATAATACTATAATATACATTCATATCTTGTAAATAAGTATTATATATATTATTAATTTTATTAACAAATGAATTTACTTTGTTCTCTTTTAGAGGATATTCTATTTTATAAATATAATTGTCTTTTACAAACATATTATTATAATCTAATTTTCCTAATAAATTAAATTGGATAAATGCTTTAAGAGAACGAAAATTATCTCTAAAAGCAAATTGATCTAAGGCATAATCTTCAAATTTATTGGTTATTTTACCATTAAATATATTTTGTATAGTTATTTCTGGTAACTTAGTTAACTTTCTTCTTTCTACTAAAGATACATCAACATCATCCATTACAATGTTTATTACAAAGAAAATAAAAATAAATAAGAAAAAACCTATCGATAATATTTTATTTTTCATGTTTAATTCCTCCCTAAAATCTAAAATATAAAAATGGATTAAATGATGCATCAATTAAAAAAGCTGTAACAATAATTAATAGTATAAAACAATATAATACTTCTAAAATATCCATGAATACTGTGAATTTTTTATTTTGTTTTAACTTATTACAAATATCTTTAAACAGTGGCGTTGATCCAATTATAGCAATAATTAAGATAATTAGGTAACTACGTAAATAATACATAGTTTCCTGGTTTATAAATGATAAATTACCAAATCCAAACATATTCTTTAGAAAGTTTATTATATATGGTAAACTATCTGCATTAAAGATTATAAAACTTATCAATATTAAAATTAAAGTATAAATATGCCCAAATATTTTATGTTTATTTAAGAAGTCTTTTAAGAAAAATTTCTCTATTAATAAGATCACACCAAAATATAATCCCCAGATAATAAAATTCCAAGCGGCTCCATGCCAAAACCCAGTTAAAAACCATACTATAAGTATATTTCTAATAAATTTTAAGGTAGATACTCTGTTACCACCTAATGGAATATAAACATAATCTCTTAACCAACTAGATAAAGAAATATGCCATCTCCGCCAAAAGTCAGTAATACTCTTGGCAATTAATGGATAATTGAAATTTTCTAAGAAATG
>CANTWP010000084.1 GCA_947853245.1 uncultured Bacilli bacterium
GAAATTCAAAAAAAGTCATATGATTGGTTTATGACTGAAGGAATCAAAGAAGTATTTGATGATATTTTTCCAGTAGAAAGTTTTACTGGGAATTTGTCGTTAGAATTTGGGGAATACTCTTTTGATAAACCTCGTTATTCTATTAAAGAATGTAAAGAAAGATATGCGACTTATGCAGCTCCACTTAAGGTAGAAGCACGTCTTTTTAACCAAGAAACTGGAGAAGTTAAAGAACAAGAAATATTCTTAGGGGATATGCCAGTAATGACAGAAACTGGTACATTTGTTATTAATGGTGCAGAACGTGTTATCGTTTCACAATTAGTTCGTTCTCCTAGTGCCTATTATGGTAAAGAAATTGATAAAAAGAATGGACGAGTTATGGTTACTTCCCAAATTATACCAACTCGTGGTACTTGGCTAGAGTATGAAACAGATGCAAGAAATATTGTATATGTTCGTATTGATCGTACTAGAAAAGTTCCAATTACAACATTACTTAGAGCGTTAGGATTAACTTCTGATGAAGATATTTTTGATCTATTTGGTGCGGATGTTTATTTAGAACATACTATTGAAAAAGATACTAATAAAAATACAGATGAAGCATTAATTGATATTCATTCTAAGTTGCGTCCAGGCGAACCATCAACACTAGATAGTGCTAAGAACCAATTAATTAGCCGTTTCTTTGATGCGTTCCGTTATGATTTAGCTAAAGTTGGACGTTATAAATTTAATCGTAAATTAGATGTTTGTGAAAGATTAATTGGATGTACTTTAGCTGAAACTATTAAAGTTGGTGACGAAGTCATCATGGAAAAAGGTACTGTAGTAGACAAGGAAGGTTTAGAAAAATTAAGACCTGTATTTGCAAATGGATATGGTGTAAAACAAGTCTTAATTAATTATGAATTAGATTCTTATGATCGTGTTCAAGAGGTACTTGTTTATTCTAAATTAAATCCGGATAAAGTTATCAAAGTAATAGGAAATGATCAAACAATTGAAGAAAAACGTCTTACAATTTCTGATGTATATGCTTCAGTATCATATTATTTAAACCTTTTAGAAGGTATTGGAAGTTTTGATGAAATCGATAATTTATCAAATCGTCGTGTTCGTCAAGTCGGAGAGCTTTTACAAAATCAATTCCGTATCGGTATTAGTCGTATTGAAAGAGTTATTCGTGATCGTATGTCTACTCAAGAACTTGCTGAAGTTACACCTAAGACACTTATTAATATTAGACCTTTAACCGCAGCAATTAAAGAATTCTTTGGTAGTAGTCAATTATCACAATTCATGGATCAAACAAACCCAATTGCTGAGCTTACTAATAAACGTCGTTTATCAAGCTTAGGACCTGGTGGTTTATCTCGTGATAGAGCAGGTATGGAAGTTCGTGACGTTAACCCATCACATTATGGTCGAATTTGTCCAATCGAATCTCCAGAAGGACCAAACATTGGACTTATTACATCACTTTCAAGTTATGCTCGTGTTAATGATTATGGATTTATTATGACTCCATATCGTAAGGTAAAAAACTGTAAATTAACAGATGAAATCGTTTATATGACTGCTGATGAAGAATTAGAACACTACATCTCTCAAGCAACAGTTAATTTAAATGATAATGATGAAATTATCGAAGATCGTATTCCGGTTCGTTATCGTACTGAAAATATGATGGTTGAAAAAGAAAAAGTAGATTTTATTGACGTTTCTCCACAACAAGTTGTATCCATTACGGCTCAAGGAATTCCATTCTTGGAGCATGATGATGGTAAACGTGCGTTGATGGGTGCTAACATGCAACGTCAAGCAATTCCTCTTTTAAAACCAGAAGCACCACTGGTTGGAACAGGTGTTGAAGCAATTGCTGCTCGTGATTCCGGTGCTGTAGTTATGGCGAAAGCTGATGGTATAGTTGATTATGTAGATGCTAAAAAGATAATTGTTAAAACTGCTAGTGGTACAGATACTTACTACTTAGATGGTTTTGAAAGAAGTAATGCTGGAACTTGTTATCATCAAGTACCAATTGTTAGAACTGGAGATACTGTTAGAACTGGTGAAACAATTGCTGATGGTCCAAGTACAGAACTAGGAGAAATGGCTCTTGGTAAAAATGTTACAGTGGCATTTATGAACTTTAATGGTTATAATTATGAGGATGCTGTAATTTTAAATGAAAGATTAGTAAAAGATGATGCTTATACATCAATTCATATTGAAGATTATCAAATAGAATGTCGTGATACTAAATTAGGACCAGAAGAATTTACTAGGGATATTCCAAATGTTGGAGAAGACGCTCGTAAGAATTTGGATGATAATGGTATTGTTCGTATTGGTACAGAGGTAAAAGATGATGATATTCTAGTTGGTAAAGTTACACCAAAAGGTATGGCTGAACTTACCAGTGAAGAAAAATTATTACATGCAATATTTGGTGAAAAAACTCGTGAAGTAAGAGATACATCTTTACGTGTTCCACATGGTGGCGAAGGTATCGTTCATGATGTTAAGATTTATACCAAAGAAAATTCTGATGAACTTCCTGCTGGTGTATCCAAAGTTATTCGTGTATATATCGCTCAAAAACGTAAGATTCAAGTTGGAGATAAGATGGCTGGACGTCATGGAAACAAAGGTGTTGTTTCACTTA
>CANTWP010000085.1 GCA_947853245.1 uncultured Bacilli bacterium
CAATTCACATAAATATATGAGTTAGCAGAAACATTAAAAATAACACAAATAAATACATATTTCATTTTTTACGAGAGAAAACATAGAAATAAAATATGGCATATAACGGCCTGTGTAGGCCCTTTTAATCTTATTCTAATATCATAATATCTTTTTTTAAATCTTTGATAGTAAACTCATTATACTTACATTTAGGACACTCAATTTTTTTATCTTTATACTGATTAATCTTCTTTTTAGATAATCTATGATTATTTTTTATTAAACCACAACTTTTACAAGTTATTTGATATCTATAATCTATTACTATATTAGAACTATCAGCAAGTCTTGTAATTTTATATTTAGTATTTTTAGAAATTTCATCAGCATAAATTTTCCATTTACCTTTATGTCCGTCTGTATCTTTAAACGTATGCAATATTTCATGAATTAAAGTATTAATTATTTCATCATCACTTAATTGAAATAAAACTTCACTTACTTCAATAGTACAATAACCTTTACCTCTATATCTCTTACATATACCAGCTCTACCAACTGCTGTTGAATTAACTTGTAATAAAATTGCACCACACATTAATTCACTAACTTTTTCTTCTCCAAAAACATCTTTAATAACTTGCATAGCAACTTTATAATTATTTTTTAATCTTTTTTTATATTCTTCAATATTAGTCATCAATATCATCCTTTATTTCTATATTTTTTAACTTTCTATAATCTAAAACAACCTCAAATTCATTTCTTTCTCCAATATAAGTAAATACATACTTTTTATTAATAGTTGCTTTATATATTTTACCGTCTTTCTCAAATCTACCAGCAAACCAAGTAGCAGTATCTAAATTTAAAGTCCAAGATAATGCTTTATACGTACTATTTGGTTTAACCCCTCTATATACAACTATTTCATCAGGTAGATTATTATATATATCTATTTCTTCTTTATTCATAAATATATTTTTATCTATCTTTTTAAAATACTCTAGAAATTCCTTTTTACCTACATTTTTATCATTATTTGGGTATTCCATATAAACCCATAGATATTTTAAGAAACTATTATAATCTTTTATTGATAGATACTGATTTATATACTTAAAGAACACACCAAAATATGGTTTATTAAATATCATATAAAAATCTTCTATCTTTTTTACTTTCATTATAAGTTCTTTAAATTGATTTACTATTTTCTCCCAATTATCTTTTTCCAATACATTAACTATTTCATGCTTACCATCTTCACTAACTAATACCTGATAAACATCTCTAATAATAGGATGATATAAGAATAAACCAATATCATTATCATTAACATCATAAGGTAAATTAAGAAATAGTAGAGCAATATTTTTTATCTTCTCAATATCAGTCATCATGTTAATTTACCATCTCTTTAATAGGACATAATTTCATCATAGGCATATAAAATACATCATATACTTCTCCTGTTAAAGTATCTCCATATATTACTTTACCATTTACACCATATAAACTTAATTGAATATAAGACATCAATACACATATTAAAGATACATCTTGAACTTCAACAAATACACTATAATGATAATTTATATTATTTTTAACCATAAACTTTAAAGCAGAATAGATTAATCTACTACTACCACAAGCAGGATCATTTAATTTAATATAACCCTTACTCTTAATATCTTTTTCTATCTCATCTTTATTAAGCGTAATTTCACTCATTAAATCACATACATGTTCTGGTGTAAAGAATTGACCCTTATATTTATTATGAAGATTTAATTCTTCAAACATTTTACCCAACACATCATTAAATTTCTCACTATCTAAACTATTTACTAAACTACTAAACATCTTAATCAAAATATCAACTTCATCTTTACTATAATTATTAATAATCTTAAGATATTCTTTTTCTCTTTCATCACTATAATAAACACTATTAGATATACTATAAGCACATATACATAGAAAATCATTAAACACTTTCCATATATCATATCTTCTACCTAAATTAATCATATTCTTTAATAAATAATCATAATCATATACAATTTCTTCTTTACTCATAATAAACCTACCTTTTTAATTTCCAATATTATAATCTAAAATTAAAAAGATAGAACGATACTCACAATAACCTAAATAATACTCAAATTATCTATTTATATATATTTAAATATAAATTAATATTAATTTTATCTCGTAATATTTAATTATAATTAAATCAATATATCTTAATAAATTTTATATTAATTTTTATATTAATTTTTATTATCATTACCTTAACTTAATTAATTATTAGATACCACGAGAAAGTGTTATTTATAATTATATGTTATTCTCGTTTTTTATGCGGTAATTTTAAACGCTTACCACGTTTCACACATAAATCTATTAGCTTATTAAATACTCGTTTAACTCGCGTAAAAATAGCGTTCTTATGAGATAAAAAAAAGGTATGTTTAGATACCTTATTACCTTTATGATGTTTTTTATTATTCTTCGTATTATATCTATCGGTATTTTGTATCTTCTTATGTTTCTTTTTTCTTCTCATGTTATAATGCTCATAGGTAATTTTGTTAGAGAATTTACCATCAGTATCAGTAAGTTTTACTGATTTAGAATAAGTAGGTTGGTCCAAACCTATTTTTTCTTTTGCTTGTTTATAAGTCATATATTCTTTAACAGGTTTTTTAATACCTCTTGAAGTCCTATATAAATTAAATTTTGGTGGATATAAACTTAATCTTGCTCCTTTAATATAATATTTAGGATTTTCTAGTTGTTGATTATCTATTTTCGTTATTTCTTTTATATCTTCAATATCATATTCTATTCCAAGTGAATCGGCTTCTTCAATTTCCATATCACTTATATGGGCAGAAAGATAAGCACCAATATTATCAATTCTATTATCTAATTTTTGAGTTTTAGTAAACCCATGACCCCATATTTCAGCCATTTCATCATTAGGTATATAAGGTGCTTTAGATGGAAATATAATTAAACAATGAAAATGCCATCTTCCATTACCTTGTGGCTCACATACATTGATATATTCTAAACTTCCATATTTATATCTTAATCTTTTAATAAACTTATCAAAATCATTATATGCTTGTTTAGTATCAGTTATATGCTCTCTATAAGTTAGAGTTAACCATCTACAATTACTAACATTAGTTGCGTTAGTGTTAATTAATTCTCTTAGTCGTTTAAAACTTTGAGCAAGTTGTCCTTTACTTTGATATCTATTTTTAATATGCCTACATTGTTTTACTTCTCCTGTTGCAGTAATTAAATAATGGTCTTTATCTATCTTTTGAATAGGTGCTTTATCGTTTTTATGCTCACACCAACATATTTCATAAGTATGTCCCATTTTTTTTATACTAACAGTTGCCTCATCATCAATATCTTCTTTTCTTATACGTTGTATCTTCATACTCATATTAAGAAACCTTACTCTTAATTTCTTTAAGTAGAGTATCTAGTTGTGTTGTTGTTATAGGCATAGTTCTGTTATATAAGAATAGATTATCTTTATTGAAGTAGAGTAATATTATTTTTTTACTTTTAACAGTTATTTCTATTTTATGAGGTTCTATAAAACTAACATTAGTATTATTGATAGTTAAAATTCTTCCTTGTAGAAATTCACACTTTAAGTTGTTAAAACTACAAATAATTTTAATTTTATTTTCAAATTTTTCATCTTTTGGTAAAAAATCCGTAAAAAATCTAGTTTTTTCCATTGCAATTTTTTCAAAACAAAAACCGTTAGATTTTCCTTGAAATCCAACGGTTTGTTTATGTTTTAACTCCAAAAAGTTGGAGTAAATTTTACAATGGTCGGGAAAACAGGAGAAACACTTAATTAGTCATTAAAGTGGTAAAATACCCTATATTATTAAAAAATAGGAGGTATTTTAGTTTATGACT
>CANTWP010000086.1 GCA_947853245.1 uncultured Bacilli bacterium
TTTTTTAATAACTTTCCATAAGAATTTTTTTATTTCTTTAATACATATTCATGGTTATAATTATCTTCAATTAATTGATTTAATCTATCTTCTGCATAAATAAAAAATTTGGTCATATTATTCTTATCTGGATAAACACTTCTAATCTTATTTATAAAATCATTATTCTTAATAAGCACTAAAGATTTGGTTAAATTGATATCATTAATAAATGACAAACGTAAGACTAATGCATCATTTAAATTTTTTCGATCTCGTTTATCAATTATTTGATTATTAAAGAAATTTTCAGCTACTTTATCAGTAACCGGTAAATTATCAGTATTTAAAAAATAATTTGACAATAAATATTGATATAATATATCTATTTTATCTATATCTCGGATAGCCATAGAATAAAGGCTTGTTAAAGCTCTATAATTATCTTTTATAGCAGTATTTAAATCTAAATTATTTTGGAAAATTTGTTCATTCTTAATATTTAAGTTATTAGGTAAAAATAATTTATTATGATATTTTATAGCGTCATATATTAACTTATCATAATCTCTAATGGAAATAATCTCTGAAATTAGTCCATCTTTAATTAATTTATCAGCACTATAATCAGCATGATCAACTGATTTATTATCATTGAAAGTGTTATAATTACGCCATTGTTCAAATCTACCTATATCATGAAATAGTCCTACAAAATTTGCTAAAACAGTATAGTCTTCAGAAAATTTTAATAACTTAAAAACATGTTCCATTTGCGTTGCTACTCTTAAACTATGAGTTCTTTTTAATGCAATTTCTGGAATATCACCATATTTTTCAACATAGCTCTGAAACCATTTTTGATAGTTATCTTTAATCAATCTGTTCAATCCCCCTGTCATAGTTAGTATATACTATATTATACTTTTCTGTGCTAAAAAAGTAAAGAAAAAAGGATTTTAATCCTTTTAAAAATTTTAATTATTCAGGTACCTTCATATATTTTAGTAACATTTGAATCATTTTTGGTTCAACTACTTTAGCAAAAAATATCTTTCCATCTTCATTTATTTCATGTAACAGTGTAAATTCTTCAGTTAATGCTTGCATATCATCAGTTACTTCAACTGCAGTATAATAACTGTCATTATTATAAACAGCCTGTTTTAAAAGATAATATAGTTTATTATCACTTAATTTTATCACTTTATTTATTCTGTTTTCCATAACTTTCCTCCTATTATAATGACTTCGTGTTAACTATTGGTGAGTAAATATACATATCAGTACCAATATATTTAATTGTTATTTCTGAAGGAACATTTTCACCATTGTCACCATATTTAACACAAACATATTCACCATTTTTTAAAAGAATATCTACAAATTCACCTTCTGTTTGTAAAACAGTTGTTTCTATATCAGAATTATTAACAATACCTTCTAATTTAACTTCTGCATCTTCTTCTTTTGGAAGTTCTGGTTTTACCTCTTCTTGAGGAACTTGAGGTTTTACTTCTGAAGTTTCTACTTCTACTTCAGGTATTTCTGGAGTAGTAACTTCTACTTTAGGCGCTTCTTGTTTAGTTTCTTCTACCACTGGTTTTTCAACTTCAGGGGTGATTGGCTCTACTGGAGCAAAATCTTCTGGTTGAGAAATGTCTTCTTTATTTTCATCATTAGATGGTGTATTAGGAGTAATTTCTGGTTTAATTGTAAAATCAATATTTTCATCTAGATTTGGCAAATTATCTTGATGTGTTATATCTACATTAGGCATTTCTTTATCACTATCATTTACCAATTTAGACAAACCCATACCAGCTGTAATTGTAATAGCGGCCGCTACGGCAGTTGCTATCGCTTTATCTCGCCATTTAGTCCATGCTTGTTTTACTTTATCAGATAATTTTTGCTTTTTTAATTCTTGTGGAGCATCTAAAATTTCAATCAATTCTTTAGGTGTATCATCTTCTTTTACTATAGCTTTTTCTGGAGCTTTAATTATAGATTTTGCTGGATCTATAGGTTTAAAATCAGTAGTTGTTGGTTGAACTTCTTCTGACATTTTTTCTTCAACAGGCCCTTTAGTATCTTCTTTATTATATATAATCGTCTTGGGCCACTTTTCATCAATAACAGTTTCTTCATCTAACTTTGTAGTAGTTTTTTCTAAAGTTGCTAAAATTTCTTCATTTTGTTTGATTTGTTTTTTAATTTCTTCAGATGGATCATATAATAAGAATTCTTTTCTATTTTTTAGAGCTTTCAAACCAGATATTTTTTTGGATAATTCATCTTGATCTAAACGAATTTTATATTTATCTATTTCTGATTTAGCTTTTTTCTCTTTGGCAAATAATAAGTCAGAAAGTCTTTGTTCTTTTTCTGTTAAAGTTTTTAAACGAGCATTGTTTTCAGTAATAAGTCGACCATATCTTCTTATTTCTTCAGCACAAATTTCTATGACTTGATTACCTTCTTGAATTAGTTCTTGTTTATAATTTAATTCTAATTGAAGATCAACTACTTCGCTATCTGATAAATGTAATTTCTTAGCAATTCCTCTTTTTTTAGCGATAGAATCTTTATTCAATCTAACTTCAATATTTTTAATTTCATCTTTTAATTTTGAAACCTCACCATTATATACTCCCAACATTTTAGTTTGTTGTTCTTGTTGTTTACGATATAATTGATTTGATTTAAATATATCTTCTCTTTCCGCCGAAATAGATTCCGCAATTAACTCTTCTACTAAAGGTCTTTCATTTAATTCAAAATCACTTTTAGTTCTCTTATAATTATCTTCATTAGCTAATTTTTGCTTTAATTCTTCCACTTCCGCTTCATACTTTTCAATAGATTCGTCTATAGCTTCTATTTCTTCTTCATTTTGTTTATTTTCATCTTCTGCAACTGGAGAAGTATGTAAAAGCAATTGTTTTAATAATAGATTACTTTGTCTTAATTTTTCCTCTATATTCATAAATCCTCCTAATTATTTTGTTTTCTGTATTTTAGTTGTACTTCATATTTTAAATCTTGATTATTATTGACATCTTTAATAGTACTTACATTATACTCCAAATCTTTTAATTTATTTATAAATTCTTCTAATGGCAAATAATCACTAGATATTTTATCCCATTCTACTGCATTGGAATCTTCTAATTGATATTTTATTTTTTTTCTAGTTTCTATCTGTCTAGTTTCATAATCCTTTGGCTTAGTTATACTGTAAGAAGTCCAACTTCCCCATCTTCCATTACCGACTTTAATAGCGGTTTCACTTGGACTTTTAGAATAGTATTTACTTGTAGTAGTTGTAACTTCTTTATAGTATCTATATACTGTCAATTTAGTAGAAACATCCTTAATAGCTCCCCTCACTGGAGCAGCAGTATAATAAACTGTTTCTCTATTAGAATTTGTTTCATCACTTGGATAATAAGTTCTCTTTATAGAACAATTACTACCATATTTATAGCTTGAGCAATCACATAAGTCATCTTTTGCAACTTCTACATAAGAGGTACTTCCAGATTGATTCTTTTCCGTAACTCCACAAGTATAAAATTCTTTAACTGTCTCAGTTTTTCCATCAATTGATTCACTACATGGTTTATCTTTATAACTTACTGCACTTCCAATTGGGTTTTTACAAGCATATTTTTTAATTGGTGATGTTACAATTGGTTCCTCAATATACCATTTATATGCCGTAGTTCCACTATCACTATTAGGATAACTTTCATCGGGACTTGTCGCATAATAAGCTAAATTAGAACCAACATCATTTCTATCAAAATACTCAGTACTTGTTTCTTGCCATTGCCATTCTTTATCTCTAAATCTATAATATGTTGTTGTACTGATTACTGTATAATCTTTAACTGCAATTTCGTCTTCCCATTGTTCCATGATTTCACTAGGTTCTTTTGTCACTTTTTTATAACCTAAGAATGAAAATGAGACATCTGAACTATCAGCAATTAAATCTTTTTCTGTACCAACTTTCCAATCAGAAAATTTTTCTTCTGTGTTAATAGAATCACAAACTAATATTGGCGTATATTGATATTTGTCACTTTCTAATTTACACACTTTCAACTTTGTATTATATTTATTACATGAATTATAATTTTCAACCTTATCTATTAAGTTTTTAGATAATAATGTTTCTAATGTTACACTAGTACATTCATATTTCTCTTTAGGTAATTCTCCATAATTAGAACTATAATAGCTTTTTCCTACTTGTAAGAAATTTTCTTCAATATTAAATGGTTCTTTCTTATTAAAAAATCTAAAAAGAAAAAACGCTAAAACTATTAATAGTAAAACACCTAAAGAGATTAATAATATAACTGGTAGCTTAGTCATTATATTTCTTTCTTTATAATAATTATCCTCCATATATAAACCTCCTATCCTACTATTAACATAATAGCATTTTTTGTAAGTTTTTTCAATACTTGTTTTTGAATTCTTTAGCTATTTCTCTTTTTATATCACGCTCTTTAATAGTTTCACGTTTATCAAAAATTTTTTTACCTTTAGCAATACCAAGTAAAATTTTAACTCTACCATTTTTAAAATATAGTTTTAAAGGTATTAAAGTATTTCCTTCTATTTCTATTTTATCCTTTATTTTACTTATTTCTTTTTTATTTAGAAGTAACTTTCTAGTTCTAGTTTCATCATGATTAAAGATGTTTCCTTGTTCATAATGACTAATATGCATACCTAGTATAAATACTTCACTATTTTTAATGGTAGCATAACTATCCTTAATATTAGCACCATTTATTCTAATCGATTTTACTTCAGTTCCTTGTAACACAATACCCGCTTCATAAGTTTCTAATATAAAATAATCATGATATGCTTTTTTATTGTTTATTTCCATGTTGATCACCCTTCGTTATTAAGAAATCAATAGTTTTTGCTTCTTTATTAGCAGTTTTAACTATTACTTTGACTTTATCACCTAAGCGATATCCTCGTTTGTTATTTACCCCTCTTAAAGAGAATGTTTCTTCATCAAATATATATGTATCATCACTTAGATCATCTATCCTTACTAATCCCTCAACTAAATTAGGTAGTTCTACAAACATACCAAAATTAGTTACTGTTATAATCATACCGTCAAATTCCTCACCTATATGATCCATCATATATTCAGCCATCTTCATATCATTTACTTCACGTTCACAATCCGCTGCGGTTCTTTCTGTTTCTGAAGTATGTTCACCAATGTATACTAGTTTATCATCGAGATAATTAATAGTATCTTTATCTAATTGGTTTTTAAACAAGTATTTTTTTAATAAACGATGAACAATAGTATCAGGATATCTTCTAATTGGTGAAGTAAAATGGGTATAACATTTACTACCTAATCCAAAGTGACCAATATTTGTTTTATCATAAATAGCTTTCTGCATACATCTAAGTAACATTGATGATAAAATTTTATATTCTTTTTTATCTTTTAATTGTTTTAATAAATCTTGCAAAGTTGTTGGATATATTTCCTTACTAGATAATTTTACATTATATCCTAATACACTTACAAATTTTAAGAAGTTAGTTATTCTTTCTTCACTAGGTTCCCCATGTACTCGATATAAGAATGGTAATTCCATAAAGTATATATGGCTTGCCACTGTTTCATTGGCCGCTATCATGAAATCTTCGATTAACTTTTCACCCAAGCCACGCTCTCTTTTTTTGATATCGATTGCTTTTCCAGTTTCATCTACTATTATTTTTGGTTCATCTATTTCAAAATCAATATAACCACGTTTTTCTTTCATTTTTCTAAGAATACCCGCTAAATCTTTCATTTGATATAATTTATCAGCATATGGTTCATATTCTTCAGGAATAATATTATCTTCTAATATTAAGTTAACTTTTTTATAAGTCATTTGAATGCGAGAACGAATGACACTTTCAAATATTTGATAATCAACAGTTTCACCATTTTCATTAATTTCCATTACACAAGACATAGCAAGTCTATCAACATCTGGATTTAATGAACATATACCATTTGATAATTTATGAGGTATCATAGGTATAACACGGTCCGCTAAATAAACACTAGTTCCTCTTAAATATGCCTCATCATCTAAGGCACTACCCTCTTTTACATAATAAGAAACGTCGGCTATATGAACTCCTAATTTATAATTACCATTATCTAGTTTTTCAATAGATATAGCATCATCTATATCTTTAGTGTCATCGCCATCTATTGTAAATATAACTTCATTTCTTAAGTCAGTTCTCCCTATCATTTCTTCTGTACTCACAAATTCAGGAATAGAATCTAATTCTTTAATAACCTTTTCAGAAAAAGTATCAGGAATATTGTATTTAGCAACAATAGATAAGATATCTACACCAGGATCGTTTTTATGACCTAATATTTTAATTACTTCACCACGATATCTATTTCCTTCTAGTTTACTAGTGATCTTAACTAAAACCTTATGTCCTTCTACAACACCTTTAGTTTTATCTTTATCTATTCTTATTTCTAATTTAATTTTTTCATCATCTGGTTTAACAAAAGCGAACCCCTTATTAAAATATATTTCACCCACCACTTGTTTTAATTTACGCTCAACTATTTTAACAATTCTGCCATCTAATTGTAAACCTTTTTTAGAAATAATTTCTACTACTACAGTATCTCCATGTATAGCATTATTCATATTAGCAGGCGCTATAAAAACATCTTCAGGACCATCTATATCAACAAATCCATAACCTTTCTTATTAGCAAGCATTTTACCAATTCTAAGATTACTATTATTAAATAATATATATTTATCTTTCTTTGTACGATATATTTTTAAATTGTCTTCTAATGTATTTAAACATTTTAATAATTCTTTTAACTCATCTACAGTGGTAAAACCTAAATAATCATTGATTTCATGAACATCATAAGCTTTATCACTAGAAGATAATAAAGATAATATTTTTTCTTCCATTTATTATCACCTATATACATTATAAATTATTTAAACAAAAAAAGATATATGTTTTAGCTAATAAAAATATTTACTTAATAGCTATTCTTTTAAAAAAGTTTGTGATAAAATATAATTGGAGTGAGGGATCATGAAAAAAAACAAATTATTATTTACCATTTTAACATTTTTAATATTATTTATTTTTCCTAAAGCACAAGCTTTGGAATGTGATTATGAAATTAAAAATACAAAAGGAAGCATTTGTAAATTAAAAATATCCATAGTAGAAAATGATACATTACAAGCAATGATTGAGCAAGAACCTGGCTCTGGTAAGTATGTTGATTATGCTAAACTATCAGTACTTCCTATGTGTGACGGTGAACATGTTTGGTGGGATAAAGATGACAAGTTTGAGAAATCACAGCCTGAAAAGTTACCTTTTCTATATAATCAGTTCATTGAATTAAGTAAAAACGCCAATAATTGTCCCAATATTAATCAAAAAACATTTATATACAGACATCAACAATATTCAAATTATTATTCATCTTTATTCAATAAAGATATATTAGGAATTTATTTTACTTCTGACACAAGCAATGAAAATATTAATTCCAGTGATAAAGACGAAAACATCAACGACAAAAATAATGAAGAGTTGGAAGAAATTAAAGATTTTTTTCTTGGAAAAACAATATGTGGTGGAGTAACAAATTTCACATTTCCGGAGATACTGCCAAAAACTACTAGCTTATTATATAATCTTCTTAAAATCTCTATTCCTGTTATTCTTGTTATTAAAGGTATGATGGATATGTTTAAAGCAACAACAGCTGGTAAAGAAGATGAAATGAAGAAAGCACAAAAAAAATTTGTACAACGCTTAATTGCTGGTGCCTGTGCATTACTAACATTCATTATTGTAGAAACTGTAATTAACTTTATTGCTGATAAAACTGGTAATAGCGGCGCTATTGATTGTGTAAATTGTTTCATTAATAATGAATGTCAAAAGATTTAATTAAATATAATTTTCAAGATATAACAATAAAGATAAGCTTTATTTGAAATAATATTATAATTACATAATAAAAATCAAGGATCTAGATGAACTTAATTTATTCGCCCTTGATTTTTAATTTTAGACTTTTTATGATATCTACCAATTGAAGTCACTTCAAAATAGATGTATAGTTCTTTATTTTAATCCATTTATAAAATTTGTGATTAATAATTTTTTATTATTTACATATTCATATAAATAACAAACTGATACTAAAATACTACCTAGTAATGCACAAATAATATCTTTCATTGTATCCATTACACCTGTTTCTAATACTTTTTGAGCATCCCCACCTAATATACTATCTGCACTAAATTCAAATATTTCCCATAAAGCCGCAACTGCTAAGGCTACAAAAATTATATATGTAATATTAAATGCATAACTCTTTTTATCAAATTTTTTAAAATCAATTAATAAGATAAACCCTAGCAAGGCAGTTAACATTCCAGATATATAATGTACAAGTGAATCATACCAATAGATAATTCCATATAAATGTAGAACACTACCCAATAAACTTGCACATATAACAAAAACTAAATATACTAATTCTACAAGATCACTAACATTAACTTTAAATTTTCTTAATATGACAGGTAAAATTAACAAAGCATAATTACTTAACATTACTAATATGTTAGAGTCATATTTGCCAAGTATAGTTAATACTAAACATACTGTGTTGGTAAGAGCGGCTAATACAATTAATAATTTATTCGTTATCTCTATCTTCTTCATACGGTAATTCCCTCATTTCTACTTGATTAATCGAATTAAATCTCTTAGTAATTTTATCTGTCGTTGTATGTATTTCTTTTACATCTTTAGAAACTGTTTCTATACTTCTATAAAGCTTGTCCCATCTATCCTTATATCTCTTAAATTCATCATCTAGTAAGCGTAATTCTTGATGGATCACTTTAGTATACTTATCTCTTTCAATATTTTTTATAAGTATCTGTAAAGTAGTAAGGGTACTAATTAATGTTGTAGGTGAAGTTATCCAAACCTTTTTTCTATAAGCATAATCCATTACATCTTGATGATAGGCATTTACTTCAGCAAATACCGCTTCAGCAGGCAAAAACATAATCGCTTGATCTGTAGTAACACCAGGAATGATATATTTACTACTAATCGCATCAATGTGTTTCTTCATATCAGATTTAAATAGTTTTTCAGCTTGAGCTCTTACTGTAACATCATTATTTTTATCAACCATAATTTGATAATTTTCAAGTGGAAACTTAGAATCAATCGCAATTAAACCAATTGGATCAGGCGCAAATACTACACAATCGGCAATTGTTCCATTAGAAAAAGAATGTTGTAATTCATAAACTCTATTATTACCTTCACCAAATACGCTACTCAAAATATGTTTCAAATTTACTTCACCAAATATACCTCTAGTTTTCTTATCGGTAAGTATTCCTTGTAAAGATACTATATCATTAGACAATATATCTATCTTTCGTTGCGCTTCATCTATTTTGCTTAATCTTTCTAAAACGGAGGTAAAAGTTTTATTAGTCTTTTCAAAATTTTGATCTAATCTTTCATTTACTTTATCATTGATTAATCTTAGTCTATTATCAATACTATCATTTAATCTAGTAAAATCACCATTAAAATCTCTACTTAATTTATCCTTAAATTCCCCTATTTCTTTAATCATATTAGTCTCTAACTTACCAAGTCTTTCAGTAATATTAGATTCATTAATATTTTTCATTAAAGATATTACTACTAAAATAAGTATTAAAATTAGTATTCCTATTATTACATAATCCATTATTATCACCACTAACATTATATACTATTTATGATCAAATTAAAATAAGATTGACATCTTATTTTAATAAAATCCAAGATTGATATCCACCTAATATATTTATTACATTAAAACCTTTAGAACGTAAAATTTGACATAATTTGACACTCTTGACACCACGACTACAATATATATAGTATATCTTATTTTTAGTTAAATATTTGTCATAATTTATTAATAATTCTTCAAAAGGAATATTTATTGCGTTATCTATATGCCCATTATTATAATTTATTTTACCTCTAATATCAATTATATTAGCTGAACCACCTAGTTTTAGTAATTCTTCTATTGATATATTATTCAATTTATACCACCCTAGTATATTATATTAGTTAAATTTAACTTTATATAGAAAAAAAGACTATAAAAGTCTTTAAAAATCTGTAATTGGATAACACTCGCCAAAGCCCGCTAATCCCGCTATGTAAAGTATAAACTCTACTAATATTGGTAACAAGAATAATATTATAACAGCTATTAAACGTTTTATAAAGTTTTGCCATGCTTTCTTTAAGGCATCTTGATCATCTGATGCTGATGCTTTAACAAAATCTAATGTACCTAAGACAATCATTAAAGCTAATGATACCCATCTAATTAACTTTAATGCATCCATAA
>CANTWP010000087.1 GCA_947853245.1 uncultured Bacilli bacterium
CTTTAATTCCTTATATATATGGTTCTGGCGAACTTAAAACAAAACCAACACAAAATAGTGTTAGAGACTTAAGAAATATGGGTATTAGACCTGATGCTTTAGTATGTCGAGCCCCTTTTTCTACTAGTGAATCTATTAAAAATAAACTTTCATTATTCTGTTCAGTACCCGCCCAAAATGTTATCGACTCAGTAGATGTTAAAAATATTTATCAAATACCAATTAATTATTACGAACAAAAGATTGATGAAATTATCTTAAAACAGTTTGAATTACCAATAAAAAAAGCTAATATTGATTATTGGAAAAAACTAATTAATACTGTCGACAGCTTAAAAGATGAAATAGAAATTGCTTTAGTTGGTAAATATGTCGAATTACATGATGCTTATATTTCCGTAGCGGAAGCATTAAAACATGCTGGATATAAATACAATGTTAAAATCAATATTAATTGGATTGATTCTGAAAATCTAGAAAAAAATTATATTAACTTAAAAGAAGTATTTAAAAATTCTAAAGGGATCTTAGTTCCTGGAGGATTTGGTTCTCGTGGAATTGAAGGAAAAATTAAGGCTATTACTTTTGCTAGAGAACATAATATTCCATTCTTAGGAATATGTCTAGGTATGCAATTAGCAGTCATAGAATTTGCTAGAAATGTATGTGGTATAAAAGAAGCTTCATCAACAGAATTTAATCCAGTTGGTCCAGAACCAATAATTGACTTAATGGCTGATCAAAAATCAATCATGAATATGGGTGGAACCTTAAGACTTGGTAACTATGATTGTACTATTAAGCCTGATACCTTGGCTTATAAAGATTATAAACAAAATCATATTCTAGAGCGCCATAGACACCGTTATGAATTCAATAATAAATATAAAGAAATACTAGAAAATAAAGGAATGGTATTCTCTGGTATAAATGAAACTGCTAATCTAGTAGAAATTATCGAAATACCAAAACACAAACACTTTATTGCATGTCAATTTCATCCAGAATTTAAAAGTAGACCAACAAGACCTCATCCCCTATTTGATTCATTTATTAAAGCTAGTACAGAAGCAAAATAATTTGCTTCTTTTTAATGCTTAGCTTTTTTAAATATAAAGTAAAATAAAGATACATAAATAAAATTTATAATAAAGGAAGAATAAACACTTTGTAACAAGATATTTATATTTAATAATTTATAATTTACAACAAATAAAACTAAATAAATAGTAATTCTATATAATACTATTATAAAAAAAGAAATTATTATTAAAGATAAATAGTTATTAGATACTAAGTTATAGATCATTCTAATTAAAATAGCTATTAAGAAAAATAATATAAAATTTAAAAATAACGTATTAGTATAAACTATATCATATAAAAGACCTATTATCATACTAAATAAATAATACTTATTTACTTGTCTTTTTTTAAAAAGAGGACATATTATAACTAAACTTAATAAAGAACATAATGGATATAGATAATTAGAAAACACTAATAAATTAGAAAGAAGACCATCTAGAAAAAAGGATATAATTAACATAATAATCATAATTAATTATTCACATTCCTTTTTAAAACAGATACTACTGTAAAATCATTAATATTAACAGCAGGTGTTACCTCTACTCTTTTAGCTAAATCAAAATGATCCGTTGTAATATTAGAAACTTTTCCTATTAAAATACCACTAGGAAATATATCACCCATACCAGTTGTTGTAACTGTAGTTCCAATATTAACATTAGTAGTTTTAGAAATTCCCTCTATGTAATAAACATTATTTTCACTATTATAACCAGTTAATAAACCATAAACAAAATTATCATTACCATTATTTATCTTAACTGATATTTTTCCCATTTGTTCACTTGTTAAAAGTAAAACATCACTATAATATTCACTAACATGAATAGTTTTACCAATTAATCCAGTACTAGCAATAACTGCCATATTATCATTTATACCACTATTAGAACCTTTATTAATAGTAATAGTATCAAAGAAATAACCAATATTACGATTTACTACATTAGACGTAACTATTACATGATCACTTAACATATCAGTAATATTAATCGTATTTTTTAACTCTGTTATTTCTTTTTTTAATTCAGCATTTTCATTTGTCAATAAATTAATAGTATCATTGCTAGATAATTCGTCATTAGTAGACGCCAAAACATTACTAGCAATACCAAGAGGCATCAAAAATATATCTCTAGTTAATTTTTCTAAAAAACTAATACTACTTCTTCTTTGTAATAAAAAAACTGCAAAAATCAAAAATATTAAGACACATATTGTTATTCTCTTAGTTTTTTGTCTTTTTATTTTATTATTACCTTTTTTCATATTTCACCTCTAAATTAAATTATTTTCTAAAAAGCTATAATAAGTATCACTACCAATTATCAAGTGATCAACTAATTTTATCCCCATGAGCATTCCAATATCACATAATCTTTTAGTAAGTACAATATCTTCTTTACTAGGAGTTATATTACCACTAGGATGATTATGAACACAGATTATAGAAGAAGCACTAAGTAAATAAGCTTCCTTAAATACTTCTCTAGGGTGAACAATACTTTGATTTAATGTTCCAATAAAAAGTAATTTAGTTTCTATAGCTTTTTTCTTATTATCTAAATATATTGCATAAAAATATTCTTGTTTTTTATCTTCAAAAATACTCTTAAAATATTCAAAGGCTACATCAGCACTCTTAATACAAATATTATTAAGACTTGTTCTTTCCTTAGAAATTCTTTTAGCTACTTCAATAATCGCTAATAAAGAACATGCTTTAGCGTTTCCAATACCTGGAATAGAAATTAACATTTGATAATTAACATTACCTAACTTTTGTATACCTCCTACTGTAGCTAATATCATATCAGCTAGCTCTCTTACTGAAATATCTTTTGTTCCAGTTTTTAAAATAATTGCTAGAAGCTCTTCATTACTAAGATTTTCTACTCCTAAATTAATTAATCTTTCTCTTGGCCTATCTTCTTTAGGTATCTCTTTTAACTTATACATTTTTCAACACCAACTCCTCATATTTACTTAAAATTTGACTACATACTCCATCAATTATTGAATCATCAGTACTTCCCGAGAGTAGATTATCATATTGTTCTAAAACCACTAAGAAAGCTTCATTTTCTATTTCGTATTCTCTGACATTTATAACATACCCTTTTTCTTCGTAATATCCTTTAATTCTATTTAAATTATTTTCATTTTTTGTAATTCCTATATAAACGTAATATTTATTATCTTTAGTCATATAAATATAATAAGGAAACTTAATAGTATTTTCATTCATTTCAGCTTCACTATTATATACACCTAGCTCTAAGAAATAAGTATTGAAAGGGTTTGACATAACTGGTATAATATTATTAAGATTTTGATATTGATTAAGCATAAACTTTCCAAACACTAATCCAATTATTACCGCAAGTAAAATAGAAAATATATATTTTTTCACATTGATCACCCTTATTATTATTTCACACTATATTTAAAAAAAATGTTGAAAAAAGGAAACCGTAGCACTACGAGTTTCCATGTATTAAAAATAATACATTATATATTATTCTTTTTATAATATAAAGATGTCTAATAAGAGGTGTGTATGAACAAAAGAGTAAAAATAATAATTAAAGAATTTATTGATGATTTAAAGACTAATATTAAAGAATTATTTAATAGAAAGACTTTTTACAAACAGATTCCCAACTTATTAACTAGTATTAGAGCTCTTGCTCCAATTCCTTTTAATATATTATATTTTAATGGTAATTTAAAGGGAGCTACTTTGGTACTGGCAATTGCATTCTTTACAGATGCGATAGATGGCAAGATTGCTAGAAAATATAATTTAGTTTCTAAATTTGGTGCGACTATTGATGCTGTATGTGATAAATTAATGGTTATTGGTGTTATTATTCCAGTTTGTTCTACTAATTATGCTCTAATAATCAACTTAATTTTTGAAATTATTATCGCTATAACTAATGTCCTTGCATGTTTAATTGGTGTGAAAGCTAAATCATCTATGATTGGGAAACTTAAAACTTGGCCTTTATTTATTACTATTACTATAGCTTATCTAACTATGTTTACCAAACTACCATCAACTATTATTACATTCTTAGTCACAATAACTGCTTTCTTACAAGTGTTAACTGCACTTGACTATATATCTAAAAATATAATAAATTATTTTTTAAATACTAAAAAAGGTGAAACATAATCACCTTTTTAATTTAGTCCTCAATAGACGGATTTACATGAATCATACAATGCTTAACAATGGGTAATTCTCGTTTAACATTATTGTGTACTTGTTCAGCAACAGCATGAGCATGTTGTAAACTATTATTACCATCTAATCTTATCTCTACATCGGTATATACTTTATTACCAAATAAACGAGTTTTAATTAAATCTATAGCAAGAATTTCCTCATTTTGCATAATAATTCCTTCTATTTCTTGAATCATTTCTTTAGAACAAGAATGATCTATTACCCTATCAATAGAATCTCTAAAAATATCAATAGAAACCTTTAAAATAAAAATACAAATTATTATAGTAGCTAAAGAATCAAAGATAGGAAAACCAATACGAGAAGCAAATATTCCAATAAAACTTCCTATAGAAGATAAGGCATCCGAACGATGATGCCAAGCATCTGCCATTAATGCCTGAGAATCTATCTTTTTAGCATAATACCTTGTATACCAATACATTGCTTCTTTAATTATAATTGAACTTATAGCCGCAATTAAAGCAAGTATTCCGGGGATTGCATTAACTACATATCTTTTACTTATAATATTTGAAAAACCAGTGTATCCAATCATAATTCCAGTCACAAAGAGTATCATAGCAAGAACTACTGCCGCAATAGGTTCTATTTTTTCATGACCATAAGGATGTTCAAAATCAGCTTCTTTATTAGATAACTTAAAACCAATAATAACTATAATAGTACTTACAACATCTGATAAAGAATGAACTGCATCACTTAACATTGCTCCTGAATGCGCTACTAATCCAGATACAAATTTAAATGCCGATAAAATTATATTAACAATAATCGAAATAACAGAAACTTTATAAGCTATTTTTTTATTTTCTATCATAAAATCAAATTCCTTTTCAAAATTTTACCATTTAATAAATAATGTTTCATTTATTAAATTAAGGTATTAACATTATAATATATGCTAATAAAAAAAATTAGACATAAAAAGATTATACTAATTACTAATATAATCTTTCATAAATTTATTATATAAATCATCACATTTATCTGTATCCATTTCAAGTATATCTTTATAAGGGTTAACTAAGTTTAACTTATCATATTTTTCACTACCCAGTTTATGATATGGTAAAAATTCTATTTTATCAATATTATTAATACTTTTTAAGAATAAACTTAAACTTTCTAAATATTCCTGACTGTCTGTTACGCCTGGAATAATTACTTGTCTTATCCAGAATTTTTTATTTAATTTATTAGCTATCTCAATAAAGTTTAAACTTTCTTTAATATCTAAACCAGTTAAATTTTTATAACCATCTTTAGTTGTATATTTAACATCAAAAATTATTAAATCTATATAAGAAAGTATTTCTTTGTAATCTCCTAATCCAACACCTGCGGTATCCAATGCAATATGAATATTTTCTTTTTTTAATAATTTACATACTTCAATTAAAAATGATACTTGTAATAGTGGTTCTCCACCCGAAAAAGTTACACCACCATTATTCCCAAAATAATTTTTATTACGGATAATTCGGTTAGCTAACTCTTCTGGAGTTATATTTTTCTCTTGCATATGCCACATTTCTGGATTATGACAATATTTACAACGTAATTTACAGCCATTTAAGAAAACTACAGTACGAATACCTGGACCATCAACTGTTCCAAATGTTTCAATTGCTGCGACAGAACCTAGCATTATAAAGCCTCGTGGAAAGTTCTAGCAATTACTTCTTCTTGTTGTTTACGAGTTAAACGATTAAATCTAACAGAATAACCAGATACACGAATTGTAAGTAATGGATATTTTTCTGGGTTATTCATAGCGTCGATCAATGTTTCGCGATTTAATACATTAACATTTAAATGGAATGCACCTTGTTTAAAATAACCATCAAGTAATGACACTAAATTTGTTACTTGAGTATCTAAATCTTTACCTAAAGCACTTGGTATAATTGAGAAAGTATTAGAAATGCCATCTTTACAACAATCTCTATATTCTAATTTTGCAACTGAGTTTAAAGACGCTACTGCTCCACTATTATCTCTACCATGCATTGGATTAGCTCCCGGTGCGAATGCTACTCCTTTTTTTCGACCATCTGGGGTAGCTCCAGTTTTAGCTCCATATACTACATTTGATGTAATTGTTAAAACAGACATTGTAACTTCCGCATCACGATAAGTTTTATGACGAGCAAGTTCACTATGCATTTTATCAAGTATTTCTTTAGCAATATTATCTACACGATCATCATCATTACCATATTTAGGGAAATCCCCTTCTATTTCAAAATCAATAGC
>CANTWP010000088.1 GCA_947853245.1 uncultured Bacilli bacterium
ATTATAGAGAATGCCGCCAAAGAACCGGAAATAGTTAATGTTGCTACATTTTTAAATAATATGGGTGCTAAAATAAGTGGTGCTGGTACTAGTGAAATAAAAATTGTTGGAGTTGATAAACTTCATAGCGGTTTTGCAGAAGTAATTCCTGACAGAATTGAAGCAGGCACTTATATTATAGCAGGTGCTTTGATGGGAAATAATTTAAAGATAGATAATATTATTCCAGATCATATAGAGCCTTTATTGTTAAAGCTTCAGGAGATGGGCGTTAATGTGGAAATAAATGATGATAATGTTATAGTAAGTAAAACTACTAATTTGAAGAAGGTTAGTGTTAAAACATTAGGTTATCCTGGTTTTCCTACAGATTTACAACAACCATTAACAACGTTACTTACTTATTGTAAGGGTCGTTCTATTTTAGAAGAAACTATTTATGAAAATAGATTTCAAAATGTTGAATATCTAAATATGATGGGGGCTAATATAGAGATTCATGATAAAAAGATTTACATTAATGGTCCAACAGAACTACATGGTTGTGAAGTAAAAGCTACAGATTTACGTGCAGGTGCTTGTCTTGTTCTTGCTGGATTAGCCGCTGATGGCCAAACTATAATTAACGAAGTTGAACATGTTCTTAGAGGATATGAAAATATTATGGAAAAACTAACAAATGTAGGTGCTGTGATAGAACTTTTAGATGTATAAATATAATTAATATAAAATATAATGAAGTAGAGTAAAACTCTACTTTTTTTAAACTTGGGGGTTAATATGAAAAAGTTATTTGTTATTATTTTGACTATTGTATTAGTAGTTTCTATTTATTTGATAAACTTAGATCGAAAGGTTTTCTTTTTTGCAATAGGTGATTCTGTATCTTTAGGAAAAGTAGATAAGGCGATTACTGAAAAAAACTATAATTATTATATTGCGGATTATTTTAGTAAGATTTCTACTTTAGAAAAATATGTAAAACAGTATGAACAAGAAGGATTGAGGATTAATGATGTTATTAATGATATTAATAGTAATAAAAAGATTATGGTAGGAGATAGGGCTTATAGTTTAAAAAATCTTTTAATTAAAGCAGATATAGTAACAATTTCCATAAATCACGATGATCTTTTTAATAAGCTTAATAATAATTATAATGTCAATGAACTTTACAACTGGATAGATGAGATCATAAATGATTATGAAGATATGCTTTCTTTAATTCGGTCATATTGTAAAGAAAAAGTAGTTGTAATAGGGTATTATTATCCTGGCATATTGGAGTATGATTCACAAATCTTCCAAGTCATTTCCCATTTAAATGATTCTTTTAAAGAAGTATCTTCTTTGTATGATGTATCATTTATAAATCCACTTGCTATTTTTTTAGAAAATGAAGATGCCATGGGATTATATTATCCAACTGAATTGGGATATAAACTAATTGGTGAACAAATTATTTCAATAATTAAAGATTGATAATGATTTCTTATTAGTGGGACATAATATAATTGAAAAAATACAGTATAAATGTTATAATTTTAATAGTTATGGAGGATTAATTATGTTATTATTTATTATGTCTCTAATTATATATTTTTGGTATGATTTTATAAGAGTAAAAGTAGCATTACAAATGTTACAACAGAATTTTTATAATGAATCTAATAGATATTTAAAATGGACTATAAAAAATATACATAAAAGTTATTTAACTTATGATTTATTAGCTTTACTTATTTTGATAGTGTCATTATTATGGAAAAATAATACTGTTCTTTTTGGAACGTTTTTAATAACTTATACTATTATTTTGTATAAACATTATTGTGATGTAAAAACGGATCAAGTGAAAAAACCATTAAAAATAACTTTTAGAATAAAGAGATTGATATTCACTATTTTACTATTTTATATTTTAGTATTTAGTTTGTTTTTTACAATTTGGAATTATAATTATTTTATTTTAATTGCGATACTTATTTTAATGAATATCCTTGTTTATTTTAAAGTATATTTAGCATATTTAATAAATTTACCTATAGAAAAAATGACTTATAATCATTATAAAAATAAAGCCAGTAAAAAATTATCACAGTTTAATACTATCTGCATTGGTATTACTGGTAGTTATGGTAAAACTAGTAGTAAAAATATTTTAAATGATATATTAAATAAAAAATATATAGTTTATGCTTCACCTGGTAATTTTAATACTCCACTTGGTTTAATGCGTACTATAAATAATAATTTGGATAAATTTGATGAAATTTTTATACCAGAAATCGCAGCCTGTTATGTTGGAGAAATTAAGAAATCATGTGATTTTATAAAACCTAAATATGGAATAATTACTAACATTGGTTTAGCTCATTTAGATACCTTTAAATCTGAAGAAAATATTCAAAAAACAAAATTTGAACTTATTGAGTCTTTACCTAGTGATGGATTAGGAGTTTTAAATCTTGATGATCCAAAGCAAACAAGTTATAAGATTAAAAACAATTGTCGTATAAAATGGATCGGCATCGATGATCAAAGTGGTGATTGTTATGCATATAATATAAAATATACTAATAAAGGAACCAGTTTTGATTGTAAATTTAAAGATGATAATAAGGTTATTAGTTTTAAAACTAAATTATTTGGTAAACCTAATATTTATAATATTTTAGCGAGTTTAATAATCGCAAAAGATCTGGGATTATCTTATGAACAAATGCAAAATGGTGTTTATAGCATTAAACCAGTTGAACATCGTTTAGAATTAAAAAAATATAAGGATGTTACAATTATAGATGATGCTTATAATTCAAATCCGGTTGGGTCGAAAATGGCTTTAGATGTACTATCTTTAATGCCTGGTATGAAAATTGTTGTTACACCTGGAATGATTGAACTAAAAGATAAACAGTATGAATTAAATTATCAGTTTGGTGAATATATTAGTGCTTGTGCCAATTATGTTATATTAGTTGGTAAAAATCAAACCAAACCAATATACGATGGTTTAATTAATAAAAGCTATTCAAAAGATAAAATATTCATTATAAATGATGTAAAGGAAGCTTTTAAATTAATAGATAAATTAAAAGATAATGATACTTATGCATTATTAGAAAATGATTTACCCGATTTATTTAATGAAAAGTAATGAATTTATTAATATTTCTTTATTTTTAAATAAAATTCTTGATTTTTAAATTAAATGTTGCTATACTAATTAAGAATTAAATTTCTATGGCATGAATTATGTCATGGCGGAAGGAGACAAGTATGAAAAAAGGAATTCATCCAGCATATATGGAAACTAAAGTAACATGTGCTTGTGGAAATACTTTTACTGTTCAATCTAATAAAGAAGAACTTCATTTGGAAGTATGTGATAAATGTCATCCATATTTTACAGGTGGAACTCAAGGTAAAGCCACAAAGACTGGCCGTGTTGAAAAGTTTAATCGTAAATATGGATTAAATCAAGATCAAAAAACTGCTGCATAATGCAAGCAGTTTTTTATTTATTTACCAATCTAATTCATTATATTTTTTTGTATAATTAAAATCTCTTAATAATAACCAAATTTTTCTTTTTATAGAACTATCTTTTTTATATTTTAGCGGATTAACTAATTTTTTTTGTTTCTTTAAATTTAAAATTTCTTGTTTTAATTTCTCATTTTTAACATGTTTTTTAATAACATTTATAGGGACAAAACTAAGTGCTACTTTTTCATCTATAACATGATATTCTTTTTCTTTATTAAAGATTAAATCATCTACCATATATTCTAGAAGATTATATCCAGCGGCAGTCAAATAATAACTACTTCTAGCTTGTCTTGGATTAATTTCAAATACTTTATATTTGTTATCTCTAACATCATATTTTAAATCAAATTCAGCGCAACCTTCATACCTTATTTTTTCTAAAAAATTTTTCATTTTATTGATCTGTTCTGTTGGAACACCGTGTTCATTATATCCATTTACTAAGACAGTGCAATTGCCAATCCCGGTACTAGTATGTTCTTGTAATCCTATTTGAGCAAAAGTTGCTAATTGGGCTTTTTTATTTTTATTGCAAAAGAATATAGAATCAAATAATTGATCATCTCCACCTGGAATGAATTCCTGAATAATCAAATTTTTATCATATCCAGAAGCATTAATTTTATTAATTATACTATTTATTTCTTCTAAAGAATTAACTTTATAAACTTTAGCTTGTTCTTCAAAAGGATGGTTATAATAACTAACACCATCACCAGGCTTAATTATGATTGGAAACATAAATTCTGCGATATTATCTTGAATAACTTCGGTATCTTTTTGACATTTATATATATATGTTTTTGGAAATTCTAATTCACTATCTTTAAACGTTGTATAAAAATTATCTTTAATTAATAAATTATTTAGTAAATCCTCATTGATTGCATAAAAAGTATAGTATTTTTCTAGTTTCTTTTTATTTTCTACAATAAGTCTAACATAAAAATCATTACTAGGAATTAATACTAGTTTTTTATTTTTGTGTTTATTAGCAAACTCTATCAATTTACTAGTGAATATATTTTTGTCCCAAAGATTTCCACCTTCTTCAATATTTACAATATTACTTAGAGTAGTGTATTTCATTCTTTCTTTAATTATTAAATAAGGCTTTTTATTATATGCTTCATAACAATTTCTTGCCATATAATAAGCATTGATATCAGATCCTATTATTACTATTTCAAAATCCATATTAATCTTCCTTTCGCTCTTTAATATACATTCTTGGTATAAATTCTGGAATACATGTTAGCAATTGATAAACAGTAGTATTAGCGTTTCTAGCAGCATCTTTGGCGGTAATATTATTTCCAAACAATTCTACAGTATCGCCTTCTTTTATCGTATTGTCTATAGCAATAGAAATCATTCCCATATTGATTGTCCCAATTATTTTGTATCTTTTATTTTTAATATAAACATAATTATTGTTATAATTTAAATTTAATCCATCATAATAACCTATTTCTGCGGTAGCTACAAACATATCATTATCTGCTTTATAAGTCATTCCATATCCAACCAGTTGCCCAGCTTTTATCTTCTTAACTTGTATAATTTTAGTGTATAGAGAAAATGCTGGTGTTAAATTAATTTCATCATAATTTCTCTCTGGTATATTGTAAATTTTTCGTTTTAGTGAGTATTTAATTTTATCAATAAAAGTTCTTTCTATTTTTTTTTGCCCGTATCCATACATAGCAATTCCTACTCTTATACCATTACAAAATGGTATTTTTTCTTGGCATAGCATAGTTATACTTCTATCAATATGAATGATCTTAAACATATTTAAATCAATTAAATTAGTAATATCTGCAAAAGCTTCTAGTTGTTTTTTTCTATAAATATCCGCAATTCCGGTAGTTCCCATATGTGTAAATATACCTTCTATATTAATATTCTTATTATGGCCTAAAGTATTTATAGCGTTTTTTAAATCCTGTTTATCATCGAAACCCAGTCTACTCATCCCACTATCGATCTTTATATGAATAGAAATAGGTTCTTTGATATCCTTTATTTCCTCTGCATAGTGTAAACTGTGTACTGTTAAAGTTATTTTGTTTTTACTACAAATATCTAAAAAACTTGTATCGATCGGTTGTAAGCATAAGATAGGAATGTCTTTATTAATTTCTCGAATTTTCATAGCTTCATCTAAACTAGATACGGCTAAATAATTGATTCCATTTTCAATCAAGGTATTGATAGTTTCGAATCCATGCCCATAACAATTGCCTTTAACAACTCCAAAATAGTATTTATAGTCATTATATTTCTCTAGAATTGTCTTTATATTATTTTTAATATTATGTAAATTGATTTCAACGTGAGTAGCCCTATACATATGAACCTCTTTTCTATCTTTAATTATAGCACATTAGATGATTTAAGTATATTATATTATGTAAAAATCCTAGTTATGTAGTATTGTAAATCGTGTGCTAGCCCTTTACTAATTTAGAGTTTTGTAGTATTATTAAAGAGAATGATTGAGGTGAAATTAATGCAATTTTGCGAACTTACTGAAGAAGAGTTTAAGAATTTTTCATCAGAACATAGTTTAAGATCTTTTTTACAAACGCCAGAAATGGCTATTATTAAGAGAATCGATAATTGGAATTATTATTATGTTGGTGTAAAACAAGATAAAAAAGTTTTATGCGCAACATTATTGTTAGAATATAAAGGTAGACATTTTAAAACATTTAGTTCTCCAAGAGGATATTTAATAGATTATAGAGATAAAGAATTATTAAAGTTCTTTACAAAAGAGATAAAAAAATTTATAAAGAAAAAAGGTGGCTCTTTTTTAAACATAGAACCTAATGTTCTTTATAAAGAAAGGGATATAGATGGTCAAATAGTATCTAATGGATTTGACAATTCAGATATATATCAGAATTTAATAAAACTTAATTATAAGCATAATGGTTTTTATTTAAATTTAGATGCGAGTAAACAATGCCGTTGGGAATTTATTTTAGATATTTCTGATAAAAGTGAAGATGAGGTTTTTAATAATTTTAAGCCCAATACTAGGAATGTTATAAGAAAAAATATAAAATACGGTGTTTATGTTAGAGAATTGGCTTATAATGAGTTAGATAAATTTTATGATCTAGTACAAAATAGTGGTGAAAGACATGATTTTCATAGTCGTAGTGTAAAATATTATCAAAGTATGTATAATGTCTTCCATGATAAAGGTATGGTTAAATTTTTAGTTACCGAATTAGTATTAGATAATTATATTAGTACTTTAAAATCAGAAATTTCAGAATTAAAAGATAAAATATCATCTATTAATAATAACAATCATAATAAAGGTAGATATGAAGAATTTAAAAGTCAAATTCAAACATCAGAAGATCGCATTAACGAAGCCCTAAAGTTAAAAGATAAATATGGTGATAAAGTTATCATGGCTGGTGCTATGTTCATGTTGTATGGAACAGAAATTGTATATTTATTTAGTGGTACAAGAAATGATTTTTTGACCTTAAAATCTCAGTTTCTTTTACAATGGCATATTATTAAATATGGTATAGATAATGGTTACAAGATTTATAATTTTGGAGGCATAAGTGGCATATTAAATAAAAGTGATGCTAGATATGGACTTTATATATTCAAAAAAAGTTTTGGTGGTAATGTTATAGAGTATATAGGGGATTTTGATTTAATAGTGTCTCCTGTAAAGTATTCGTTGCGTAAAATTCTTGAGAAGATCGGAGGTAGATAGTTTGAAAAAAGCAGTGTCAGTTTTTAGTAATCTAATTTTAATTGGGTGCTTACTATTTGTGAGTTTTGTTACTTTCCCAATCGAGGCAAAAGGTAAAACTTTAGGTGATTTAAAAGCCGAACTCAATAAGAAAATTGAAGAATATGATAAAAATCAAACGCAACAAGAAGCTACTGAAGCAGAAATTAAAAAAGCAGAGAAAAGAATATCTCAAATCCAACAAACTATTGATGATAATCAAAAAGAGATACTTAGATTAGAACAAGAAATAATAAAATTAAATGAAGAAATACTGAATAAAGAGCAAGAAATAAAAGATATAGTAAAATTTTATCAAGTTTCAAATGGTAATTCTTCTTATTTGGAATACGTATTTGGTGCAAAAGATTTTACAGATTTAATTTATCGTTTAGCTGTTTCTGAACAATTGCTAGATTATAATGATAAACTTGTGAATGAATATAACGAAATGATCGATAGTAATAATAAAAAGAAAAAAGATTTAAATGAACAAGAAGTTAAATTAGAGCAAGAGCAAGCAAACTTAGAAACAGAATTAAAAAAACTAGGTTCACGTTTAAATACGTTTACAGATTTGGCAATAGATATAGAAGAAGAAATTGCTTCTCAGAAAGCTGCTATTAAGATATATGAAGAACAATATAAATGTAAAGATGAAGATGAAATTTCTGTTTGTACTACAAGTAAATTACCAGCAGATACTTCATTCTGGCGTCCATTAAAAACCGGCCGTAGAACTAGTGAATATGGCTATAGAAGCTATAATTTAAATGGAAAGCCTACATCAGATTTCCATACTGGTATAGATTTATCAACTTATCCAAATGATAATGTTCCAGTTTATGCATCTGCTGCGGGAGTTGTAATTTCTATAGTAGAAAGAGCTAGTTGTGGTGGTAATAAGATTTATATTCATCATAATATTAATGGAAAAACTTATACAACCAGTTATGTCCATTTAAGAAAAATTTTAGTATCAGTTGGAGATGTTGTCACTAAAGATACACAGATTGCTGTAATGGGAGGAAATCCAAGAATAGAGACTTGGGATAAATGTAGTACTGGAGCTCATTTACATTTTTCAGTAAATACCGGTCTTTATTTAAAAGACTATTCAAGTTGGAGTTCATATGTATCACATACTATAAATCCAAGAACAATTGTTAATTTCCCTTCAGGTGGAAATACTTTCTACGATCGAACAACTAAATATTAATACGAGTGGATGTGATTATTTGAAAAAGAATAATTTTGTTAATGGGGCTTTTATAGCAACATTGGGAATAGTAATTTGTAAAATTTTAGGATTAGTTTATGTTATTCCATTTTACAAAATTATTGGTACCCAGGGGGGGGCTTTATATAGTTATGCTTATTCCATTTATGCTGTTTTCTTGAATTTGTCAACAGCGGGCATTCCTATGGCAATATCAAAAATTGTAAGTGAATATAATGCTTTAAATCAAGAAAAATTACAGAAAAGAGCTTTTAAAATTGCTTCTAAATTATTAAACATTGTAGGATTAATTGCTTTTGCCTTACTATTTGTTTTTTCCGATCTCTTTGCTAGATTAATTATTGGAGGAGTAGAAGGAGGAAATACTGTTGCGGATGTTTCTATTGCAATCAAAACAGTCTCTTTAGCACTAATAGTAGTACCTCAATTAAGTATTTTAAGAGGATATTTTCAAGGAAATAGATATATTACTCAATCTAGTTTATCTAGTGTAATTGAACAATTAGTACGAGTTATAATTATTATTTTTGGTAGTTATATATCAGTAAAAGTATTTGGCTTACCAGTAAAAATAGCTGTATATATCTCTATTCTAGGTGCAACTATAGGTGCTCTTACTTCTTATATTTATCTTAAAATTAAGATAAGAAAACATAAAAATGATTTTTCTACAGAAAAAACAACAAGTAAAGAATTAAAAGTTGATAATAAGATGTTATTAAAAAAGATAGTTTGTTATGCAATTCCTTTTGTAATTATAAATCTATTACAATCTGCATACAGCGTAGTTGATACATTTACTGTAGTGAAAACTATGACATCTTTGGGATATCCTACTGCCGTAGCAGAAACTACAATAGGGGTATTAAATACTTGGGGTTCGAAATTAAATATGATAGTAGTATCTATTTCTTTAGGACTTATAGTTAGTTTGGTTCCTAATGTTACAGCTAGTTATGCTAAAAATGATTTTAAAGATATAAATAATAAAGTAAACCAATCTATAAAAATGTTATTATTTATAACATTACCAATGGCAATAGGTATTAGTATTTTATCAGCTCCAATATGGAATGTATTTTATGGTTATGATAAATTGAGTGTCAGTATATTTTCAATATTTATATTGCAAGTAGTCTTTTATAGTGTTTATATTACTTTAATAAATGTAACACAAGCTATGAATCAAACTAAACTAAGTTTAGGAGTTCTTTCATTTAGTTTTATTTTAAAAGTTATTTTAAATATTCCAATGATGAGATTGTTAAGTTTCTTCAATATAGAAGCTTATTATGGTCCTCCAATAACGAATGCTTTAATAGAATTAACTTCATTAACTATCATATTAATAATTTTACATAAAAAATATAAGTTTAGTTACAAAGATTTGATATCACCATTTTTTAAAATACTGTTTTGTTTAGGAATAATGATTTTATCTTTAGTAGGAATGAAATACTTATATTTCTCTATTGATAGTATAGCTAGTTCAATTTTAACTATTGTACTATTTGTTTTAGTAGGAGCATTAATTTATTTTTCTTTGGCATTTAAATTAAAATTAATTGATAATATATTTGGCCCTAATTTATTAGAAAATCTAATAGATAGATTGCCATTTAAAAAGAAAGGAGGCCAGAAATGAAAAAGGTATTATTTATAATATTTTTAAGTGCTTGTTCTTTATTATTTATATGTTTAGGATATAATCAAACTAATAATCAACAAGTGCGGACATATTACAATGTTTATTTTAAAGGAGAAACTATTGGAATAGTAGATTCAGAAACTGAATTATTGACATATATAGAAAAAAAACAAGATGAATTAAAACATGATTATTCTACAGAAAATGTATATGTTCCAAATGAAATTGATATTGAAAAAATAATTAGTTATAAAAAGGATGTAGATTTAGTAGAAGATATTTATAAAACTATAGAGAATCTGGCTTCTTTTACAATTGATGGATATCAAATAACAATTACTAATGAAGAAAATAAAGCAATAATTTACGTAACAAAAAGAGAATTATTTGATCAAGCAGTAGAAAATGTTATTAAATTATTTGTTGGTGAAGATAAATATAATCAATATAAAAATGGTACGCAACAGAAAATTGATGATACTGGTGTTTACATTAATAGTATCTATTTAGATAATAATATTAGTATAAAAGAAACTAAGGTATCAACTAAAGAAAAGATTTATAGTACAGCAGATGAAATTGCTCAATATTTAATGTATGGTAACAATAATCGCCATAAAAAATATGTAACATCTATTGGAGATACAATTGAGTCAATTTCCTTTAAAAATGAGATTAGTACAGAAGAATTTATTATGGCTAATTCCCAATTTTCTTCAATTAATTCATTAATATATCCTGGTCAAGAAGTTACTATTAGCGTATTAGATCCACAAATTCGAGTTACAGTAGAACAAAAAGTAGTAGAAAATAATACTTTACAATATAATACAGTTGAGACTATAGATGAAGAGAAGGTAATAGGATATACTTCAGTTGTACAAAATGGTGAAAATGGTATTATAAAAGTTGCACAAGATGAAAAGATTGTCAATGGTACTAGTGTTTATGTTAAACCAATAAGTAAAGAAGTAATAAAGCCTGCAGTTGATAAAATTGTTATCAAAGGTGGTAAGAAGGTTAGTGGAGTTGGTTCCTTAACAGATTGGGCATGGCCAACTGATAGTGGATGGAGTATTACTTCAAAATTTGGTTATAGAATTAATCCGGTTACACATAAGCGTGAACTTCATGGTGCAATTGATATTGCCGGAACAGGATATGGTTCACCAGTATATGCTGCTAATAATGGAATCATTATGACTAAAACTCATAATGGTACAGCTGGAAACTATATTGTTATTAATCATAATAATGGATATTATACACAGTATAATCATATGAGTAAGTTTGCCAATGTTACAGTTGGCCAAGCTGTAGAAAAGGGCCAAATCATTGGTTACGTAGGAATGACTGGTCAAGCAACTGGTCCGCATTTACACTTTGCAGTCTGGGTAGGAAGACCTTGGGTTGGTGGCTATCAAATTAATCCATTCAATTTATATTAATAAACTTAAGAAAGGTGAATATTTAAATGAAAATAGCAATAGGAAATGATCATAATGGAGTAATCCTTAAGAATAAATTAATTCATTATTTAAAAAGTCAGAATATTGAAGTAGAAGATTTTGGCTCTTATGAAAATGAAAAAGCTGATTATCCAAATTATGCTTTTGCTGTAGGTAAAAGTATAGTAGATGGTAAATGTAATTTGGGAATTCTAATTTGCGGAACTGGAATAGGTATGAGTATAGCATGTAATAAAGTAAGAGGAATAAGATGTGCTAAAGTATCTAGTATAGATGAAGCTAAATTATCTAAACAGCACAATAATGCTAATGTAATAGCTATTAGTTCCAAAATGCCATTTTGGAAAATCAAAAAAATTATAATAGAGTTTATTAAGACTCCTTTTTCTAATGAAGAAAGACATGTTCGAAGAAATGGCTTGATCGATAATTATGATGATTAAATTTCTTTTGTATGTTATTATTGTGCCGCTTTCTATTTGGGCTATAGATAGTTTAAATATATCAAATGTTTTTAAAAAAAATAGATACTATCAGGCTAGATTACTTTATATTATGGTAGCATTTAGTATATCCTATCTGACTGTTAATTTTTTATATGACTTTTTTATAAATTCTCAATTTATAAAAATTTAAATAACACTTCGGTGTTATTTTTTTGACAAAAAATTTATATAAAAAAAGATAATATATAATTATAAGGTTAATAATATAAAATAGGTGATATAATGAAAAAAATATTATTGTTAATAGTAATGATGATTGGTATACCATATTTAATTACACTTCTATTTATTAAACCAGATGATGAAATAAAATTTTATTTTACAAAAAATACTGTTGTTCGAATAAAAAGAAACTCCACAGGAGAAATTAATAGTGTACCATTGGAAGAATATATTGTAGGTGTATTAGCAGGAGAAATGCCAGTTAGTTTTGAAATGGAAGCTTTAAAAGCACAGGCTGTTGCGTCCCGTACCTATGTAATGAAACGTATTTCTAATAATAAAAATAAAGATTATGATATTATTGACACAACTTTAAATCAAGTTTATTTAGATAACGATGAACTAAAAAAAAAGTGGGGCGATAATTATATTGAATACGTGAATAAACTAAAAAAAGCAGTTTTAGATACAATTGGTGAATTTTTAACCTATGATAACAATATAATAGACGCATTATATTTTTCTACTAGTGTTGGCGCTACCGAAAATAGTGAAGAAGTATTTGTAAGTGCTCTTCCATATTTAAGAAGTGTTGATTCTAGTTGGGATGCCGAAGTATCACCGGTTTTTAGTGAGAATAATGATTTTTTATTAGATGATTTTTATAATCGTCTTGGTTTAACATTTTCTGATAAAGTGACAGTAGAAGTTTTACAAGCTACCAGTACTGGTAGAGTAAAAAAAATTAAAATTAATGATAAGGAATTTGATGCTTCAGTAATAGTAAGTAAATTAAATCTTCGTTCTAATTATTTTAATTTTAAACAAAATAATAATACTATTACAGTTACTACTAAAGGTTATGGTCATGGTGTAGGTATGAGTCAATATGGAGCAGAAGCCATGGCTGAAAAAGGATATACATATGATGAAATATTGAAATACTATTACCAAGATGTAGATATTAAAAAAATTTAAAAAATCTTTTATTAAATGTATAAAAAATTGCTATTGGTTCACACTCTTAATAGAGGTGAAAAAATGGGAAATAGAAAGTTAAAAAAATCAGTAATTTATGGTTTATATGCATTTGGGTTTGTATTTTTACTAGGTATTATTTATGCTATAGAAAGTTATATTTTTACATACAGATATAATGAAGAAGATATAGATTATGTAAATAAAACTATTTTTGAAGAAGAAGTTCCAGTTGTAAATACAGAAGAAGTATTAATTAGACCTTATGCTAATAGTGAAATAAGAGTTCTAAAAAGTTTTTATGATTATAAAGCAGATGCAAGTAATCAACAACAATCTTTAATTTATTATGAAAATACTTATTTACCAAATAGTGGTGTTAGTTATGGTGGAGTAGATACTTTTGATGTATTAGCTGTTTATGATGGAACTGTTACTTCTATAAAACAAGATAATTTATTAGGTACTATTGTTACAGTTACTCACAATAATAATATGATTAGTATTTATCAAAGTTTAAGTGAAATATCTGTTCAAGAAAATCAAATGATAAATCAAGGAGATATTATTGGTAAGAGTGGCGTTTGTGATATAGAAAAAGATCTAAATAATCATTTACATTTTGAATTAGTATTAAATGGTGTAGTAGTAAATCCAGAGTTATATTATAATAAAAAAATAAAAGAACTATAGAGCATATGCTCTTTTTTAGAATAAAAGCCTCTTTAATTTATATAATTTATTAGAGGTGTTGTATGGAAAATTTAATACATTCCAGAGTTGTAGAAGAAGCAGACTTTATTATAAATACGGGCAAAACAGTTAGAGAGATAGCTGAAGTATTTAAAGTGTCAAAAAGTACTGTTCATAAAGATTTACATGATCGTTTATTAGACATTGATCCTAATAAGTATAGTAAAGTCGCAGATATTCTAAAATATCATATTGATATACGACATATTCGTGGTGGCGAATCAACAAGAAATAAATATAAAAAATAATATAGAAAGAGATGAAAAAAAGATGTTTGCAAAAGATATAGGAATTGATTTAGGAACCGCAAATGTTTTAATATATATAAAAGGTGAAGGCATAGTTTTAAATGAACCTAGTGTAGTAGCAATAGATGCAGACACTAAGAAACCTTTAGCATTTGGTTCTACTGCACATGAAATGTTAGGTAGAACTCCAGGTAGTGTTATTGCAATTAGACCTATGAAAGATGGTGTAATTGCAGATTTTGATATTACTGAAATGATGTTAAATTATTTTATTAAAAAAGTTAATGGTAAAAATATTGTATCACGTCCTAGAATAATAATATGTTGTCCCGCTAATATAACAGCAGTTGAGAAAAATGCCATAAAAGAGGCGGCTGAGAGGACAGGTGCTAAAAGAGTATTTATTGAAGAAGAACCTAAAGTATCAGCTATTGGTGCTGGTATTGATATCTCAATACCAAGTGGTAATATGATTATTGATATTGGTGGAGGTACTACCGATATAGCCGTTTTATCATTAGGGGGAATTGTAAATAGTGCATCTATCAAAATAGCAGGTAATGTTTTTGATTCAGAAATAATAAGATATATAAAAAATAAATATAAATTATTAATAGGTGATCGAACTGCTGAAGAAATAAAATTTAAAATAGGTAATGTATTTAATGACAAAAAATCAGAAAAAATGAGTGTTAGAGGTCGAGATTTGGTTACAGGGTTGCCTCATACGATTACATTAACATCTGAAGAAATTGAGGAAGCATTACGAGATAGTGCTTATGAAATTGTACATGCGGCTAAAACCGTATTAGAACAAACTCCACCAGAATTATCCGCAGATATATTTAATAAAGGTATAGTTCTGACTGGTGGTGGTTCTCTTATTAAAGGAATGGACAAACTATTATCTCAAGAGTTAAAAGTCCCTGTTTCCTTAGCAGATAGTCCACTTACCTGTGTAGCTGAAGGTACTGGTATATTACTTAATAATCTTAATTTAATTGACAAGTAAACTGTATAAAAAGACATTATATGGTTTACTTTTCTTTTTTATTAATGATATAATAGACTAGGTGATTTAAGTGAATCAGGATTTGATAGTAAAAATACTGATAATGGTATTTTCGATATTTTTGTTTGTCGCATTTATTGTGCCTTTTATAAAAAAAATAGCTAACCATATTGGTGCTTTAGATATTCCAAATGAAAGAAAGGTTCATACACATCCAATGCCTCGTCTTGGCGGCCTTGCAATATATTTTGGATTTTTACTTGGATATATGTTATTTGGTGAACATAGTTTAATTATGAATGCTATTTTAATAGGTAGTTTTATAATAGTATTGACTGGTGTTGTTGATGATATAAAGCCTCTTAAAGCTTCAACAAAATTAATAGGCCAACTTGCTGCTGCCTTAGTAGTAGTATTTTATGGCAATATTTTACTTAAAAATATTAGTGCATTTGGTTTTTATATTGATTTTAGTTGGTTGTCTTATCCACTTACTATTTTCTTTATATTAGGATGTATAAATTGTATGAATTTAATTGATGGTTTAGACGGCTTAGCTGGTGGAATAAGCGCTATATATTTCTTAACTATCGGAATAATTTCTACTATGATGGGGTCTACGGGATTAGATTTTGTTCTGTCTTTTGTTATGTTTGGTGCAACTTTAGGATTCTTAGTACATAATTTTTATCCAGCTAGTATATTTATGGGTGATAGCGGTTCTATGTTTTTAGGATTTATTATATCTGTGATCGCTTTATTAGGATTTAAAAATGTTACTATGACATCACTTATTATTCCATTATTTGTATTAGCAATACCTATATTGGATACAATATTTGCAATTATTAGAAGATTTTTAAAAGGACAAAGCATTGCTAAACCAGATAAATTTCATATTCATCATCAATTTTTAAATAGAAATTTTTCTCAAAGAGCAACAGTTTTAATTATTTATGTAGTTGATTTATTGTTTGCCTTTGCTTCAATTGTTTATGTATTAAAAGACCCATTATTAGGTTATATTATATATGGCATCTTACTTGTTCTAGTCGTTGCTTTTGTTGCAAAGACAAATGTTGTAGTGGATCATGAAGATATTAAAAAGAAGTTATTAAAGATAAAGAAAAAATAGCTTTTTTTTGTATATTTATAAAAATTTTATTCATAATATCAATGGTGACAAATATGGAAATGTTATATAAGATAGATTCGATTGGTTTTATAGAAGTTACAGTAAGATGTTTAATTTCTTTGATAGCACTTTTCCTAGTAACTAAATTGTTAGGTAAAAAACAAGTTTCTCAATTATCATTATTTGATTATGTAATAGGAATATCAATAGGTAATTTTGCAGCGGAAAGTTCAGTGGGTATAGATACGCCTTTTTTATATGGCTTGCTATCTATTGTGATATTTGGTGGTATTGCATATTTAGTTTCTATAGTTACTATGAAAAGTATAGTTTTAAGAAGATTTTTTATTGGCGTACCTACTCCTATAATACAAAATGGTAGGATTTTAGAAAAAAATTTAAAAAAAGTTAAGCTAGATATTAATGATATGTTAGAAGAATGTCGTAATAATAATTATTTTGATATAAGCGAAATAGAATATGCTTTGCTAGAGGCGAATGGTAAACTTAGTATTTTACCAAAAGGAGAATATAAAAATCCTGTGATAAAAGATTTAAATTTAAAGCCTCAAAAGCAAGGCTTATGTGCAAATGTAATTATCGATGGAAAAATAATGTTCGAAAATTTAAAAAATTGTAAAAAAGATAAAGAGTGGTTATTAAAAGAATTACAAGTAAAAGGATATGCTTTGCAAAATATCTTGCTTGCCACATTGGATATTAGCGATAAATTAGTTATCTATGAGAGAAATTTAAATAAAAAAATTGTAAATGTTTTAGAGTAAACAAATTTATATTTTTTGATATATTTTTGAATTTGACATTTTTAGCAAAAAAACTATTATTTCCTTGTTTATGATAATTTTAAAGTTTTCTAACAGTGTTTACGTTATATTTCAAATTTTTGTGTTTAATATATTTTATAACTTACTATTTCATAGTACGTATTAAAATTATTATTATTTGAAGTATTTCTGTCGTTGTATATTTATAATTAAGTTTTTTCTTTAATATCTTATAAATTAGAAGTGATATAAAGTAAGATATGAAATGGTCTTTAATTCTCTCTTCTCTTTATAAATTCACAGATCTAGCTAAAAAAAACTTTTTATTATTTTAAAATTACTCAATTTTCTATTTTCATTTAACAACTTCTAGTAACATTACATGATTCGTTTATTTTTCTTATTCTTTCAATTTGAATGTTTTTGATAGCTCCATTTGAAACAAAATATTTAAAACTAAGATTAATAATTAAATCTGGTTTTAACGATTTTTTTTCTGCTTGGATAATTTTATAGAAAAAATTATTATTTGCTTTTAATTTCTTATCATTTTTAATAGTTGATATATCATATATGTTTTTCTATCAGTCACTATTCTTCAATATGATTTATCAACTATTTGTTTTTTATATATCTTTTAATTTTTGTTAGTGATTGCATTATTACAAAATAATGTGTTTTTTAAATATTAAATTTTTTGATTTCATAACATTCGAGGACTGTGTCGATATATAGGATTATTTTAGAATTGCTCAATTTAAAATTATTTATGATTTTATATTCTTTAGGAATTAAAGTGGTTAGTTCATTTTTTTAGAGACATATTAAACGAAAGAGGAACACCATTACCATCCATAAATAATTCCACACCCCAAATAAGTTAGATCTATGTTCTTTTGATGCACCATATTTTCTTAAATTGTCTTGATTATCTATTTCAAAGAAATAATTAGCACAATCATAGTAAATAACTTTAGAATTTTTTGTCATAATATTTTTACTATTGTTGAATAATTCTTCTTATATGAAATTCATATTCTTAAAGAAATCCTTTAAAGATCTATATGCATCGTGTAATTCAAAAGCGGTTTGTCTTATAAAATTCTTATGTTTAATCTCATTTATTACTCATATCCTATATTGATTATACACGTATACTTAAGATATAAATAATAAAAAAATAGATTTTTCAATATCTATACGTTTTTTTCATTAAAAGCTGTCAAATTTGAGTAATTATCTCTCTTTTTTTGATAAAATGTTTATTTCTAAGATTATATTTGTTCTAATTAATATACAAAATAGAGATTATGTATAGAAAAATATAGAATTAATAGATGAGGTAAATAATATGTTTGTAGGGTATATATGATAGAACAAAATATTACATATATGAAGAAATAGATTGGAATTTGATGGCAATAAATTTTAATAATAATATACATAAAGATTTTAATTACAAATATATAATAACTTTATATGAAGATATAGTATCAAATAATTTTTTTAATATTTTTAAGATACAGGAAATTACGAGCAAATTTATACATATAAAGATGGATTTAAAACTGATACAAATAAATATTTATTAAGCAAAAAATTATATATATTAGAAGGAATCTTTATTTGAAACAAAATTGAAATTTGAATTACAAAGTTAGTGAAAAAAGTGAGATGAATTAATGTGAACCAACAATGTGTAAAGATAGTAAATGAGATATATAATGAAATGAAAAAAAATATTGATAAGCTCTTTACATAATAATTATATATTTAATAAATCTATGTCTAGAATATTATCTATATTTACTCAAAATAATATTTTAGATAATATAAATTCAAACAATTTATTAAAAATCCTTTTAAAGATGGTAGAAACACGCGAATTTTTTGATATTTATGATGAATTATATAAAATTGATTCTATGATTAGTAGTTTAAATGATAGTCAAAAAGGCAATTTTATGAAAAAATAATAAGGTCACAAAATCCACCGATTAAAATATTTCGGGATCATCAAGTTATGTCTAATTGTACTGTTCATGTTTTAGGAGAATTATTATATGATATTGATTTTTTAAATTGTTTTCCTGAGAACACAACACTTCCCATGGATCTTGTTTGGAATAATTATCTTGCTAGAAATATAGATCAAATCGATATTTTAAAAATAGTAAATAATAAAGATTTATTTGCTTTTTATAGTAAATGTACATCTCTATTTTGGAAAAATATTAATATTAATCTATCAGAAGAGCAAATAAAGCAATTAATAACAGATCATCATTATTGGGCATTAAAATGTACTGATTTAAAATTAAATGAAATTTTCGTTCAAAAATTAATTATAGATTCTCCAAAAAATTCACTTACAATTTTAAAAGAAATTCCAGATTCAGTTAAGAACAGTAAAAATGTAGGTTTAGCTTTATTAATTGCTAAGCGAATAGATTTATTTGGAGATATGAATTTAAAA
>CANTWP010000089.1 GCA_947853245.1 uncultured Bacilli bacterium
GTTGGACCAAATCTTAAGATGTATCAATGTGGTTTACCTAAAGAAATGGCTATTGAATTATTTAAACCACATGTAATAAATGGTTTAGTAACTAAAGAAATAGCAAGTAATATTAAAGCTGCTAAAAAAATGATTGAAAACCAAGATCCTAGAGTATGGGATGTTGTTGAAGAAAAAATCAAAGAACATCCAGTATTACTTAACCGTGCCCCAACACTACATAGACTTGGTATTCAAGCATTTGAACCAAAATTAATTGGTGGACGTGCAATTCGTTTGCATCCACTAGTTTGTACAGCATTTAACGCCGATTTTGATGGCGATCAGATGGCTGTACATGTTCCTATAACAGAAGAAGCACAAGCAGAAGCTAGAATATTAATGCTTGGTGCTAATAACATCTTGTCTCCAAAAGATGGTCAACCAATCGTTACCCCAGGACAAGATATGATTTTAGGAAATTACTATATAACTATTGAAAAACCAGGACTACCTGGCGAAGGTAGAGTATTTAAAGATGATGCCGAAGCTCTTATGGCTTATGAGAGAAGGGAAATCTCCCTACATACGCGTATTGCAATCCCAGTAAACTCATTTAAACATAAGATATTCCCAGATTCTTATGCTGGTAAATACTTAGTAACTACTCCAGGAAAATTAATCTTTAATGAAATATTCCCAGATTCTTTCCAATATATTAATGAAGGAAGCGATGAGAATATTGAAAAAATGACACCTGCTAGATATTTCTTAAATCGTGGTGTTAATATTAAAGAAGAAATCGCTAATATGGAGATTACTAAACCTTTTGCAAAAAAAGTATTAACAAAATTAATTGCACAAATATATAAACGTTATCAAACTACTGAGACTTCAATTATGCTTGATAAATTAAAAGATCTAGGATTTAATTATTCAACATTATCAGGAATTTCTATTGGTATTGGAGATATTATTGAATCTAAAACTAAACATCAAGTTATTGCGGATTCTCAAAACTTAGTTGATAAAGTAAATAAACAATTTAAACGTGGTTTAATTACTGAAAAAGAAAGATATGAAAAAGTAGTAGATATTTGGAATGGTGCTAAAAACAGTATAGCTGATGAATTAGCAGGTTTCATTAAGAGCCATAAAGAGAATTCAATCTCTATGATGATCGATTCTGGTGCCCGTGGTAACATGAGTAACTACAACCAGATGGCTGGTATGCGTGGTCTTATGATGAAACCAACTGGTGAAGCTGTTGAGATTCCAATTACATCTTCATTTACTGAAGGTGCTAACGTATCAGAGTTCTTCTTGGCTACTCACGGTGCCCGTAAAGGTGCAGTTGATACTGCCTTAAGAACAGCTGATGCTGGTTACTTAACACGTCGTTTAGTTGATGTATCACAAGATATTATCGTTAAAGAAGAAGATTGTGGTACAGAAACTGGTGTTGTTGTAGAAGCATTTATCAATGAAAAAGATGGTACAGTTGTAGAAAGTTTATATAACCGTATTGTTGGTAGATATACTAATAAGAAGATAATTCATCCAGAAACTAAAGAAGTAATGTATGAAAGAAATACTTATATTACAGAACAAATTGCTGATAAGATAGTTTCAGCTGGTATTACTAAAGTACCAATTCGTACAGTTCTTACTTGTAAGACTGAACATGGTGTTTGTTGCAAATGTTATGGTCGTAACTTAGCAACCGGTGCTATTGTTGAAATTGGCGAAGCAGTAGGTATTATGGCTGCTCAATCAATTGGTGAACCAGGTACTCAGCTTACAATGCGTACTATCAACTCAGGTGGTGTTGCTGGAGAAGATATTACTCAAGGTCTTCCTCGTGTTCAAGAATTATTTGAAGCACGTAATCCAAAAGGTAAAGCTACTATTGCCGAAATTAGTGGTGTAGTATCTAAGATTGAAGAAGATGGCGGTAAATTCTTAATTAGTGTTACAAATGATGTCGAGACTAAACAACATACATCTAACTATGGAGCTAAATTAGCTGTCGAGTTAAATCAAGAAGTTAAAGCCGGTGATCGTTTGATTCACGGTGCAATTAATCCAAAAGAGTTATTAGTAGTAACAGATCCAATTACTGTTCAACAATATGTACTTTTAGAAATTCAAAAAGTTTATGGTTCTCAAGGTGTTGATATTTCTGATAAACACGTTGAAATCATTGCTAAACGTATGATTTCTAAGATTAAGATTGTTAATAGTGGTGACTCTATGTTCTTACCGGGAACACTTGTTAATATCAATAAATTTGCTGAAGTTAATAAAGCTCTTATTATTCAAGGCAAACGTCCTGCTACTGGTAAACCATTATTGTTAGGTATTACCAAAGCGTCATTAGAAACTGATTCATTCTTATCAGCAGCTTCATTCCAAGAAACTACAAGAATTCTTACAGATGCTGCTATTCATGGAAAAGTAGATCATCTAAATGGTCTAAAAGAGAATGTTATTATTGGTAAACTAATTCCAGCAGGAACTGGTGCTAAAGAATATAAAAAGGTCGATTATACTTTAGAATATGATATTATGAAAGATGAACCATTAGAAGTATTAGAACAAGAACTAATGGATTAATGAAAAGTCAGAATTTTCTGACTTTTTTGTGTTAAAATCATAATCTTTTTAAATTTTAATTAAAATAATAACTAATAATTGCTAAAATAATTTATGTCTGTTATTATTAAAATGAATATATAAAGTTTGTTCAGAGAATAACATCTATTAAAATCTACCTTTTTCTTTTCAGAAATGTTAATATTTAAAAACTTTATATAAATTTTTCTATATTTTTATATGTTAAATTTTTAATTGATTTTATTAGGGGATTATGTTGAAAAAATTTTTCAAGGTAATATTAACTGTAATTTCTATTGTAGTGTTATTTACTATAATAGATTTGTTTTGTATTTTCACAATAGAAGACATAATTAATAACTTAAATTTGGTTGGTATTTACAAAGATGGGAGGAGCAAAATGTATACAAGTATTCCTAATGATTATAATTTAGATATATATGATTATAATATTTTGAAATGTAATAAAATTAATGGTACTAAAGATATTTATATTGGCAGTAGTGTCATGAAATATGAAACCGGATTTTGTGAATAAAAAAAGATTAGATATATTTCATGATTTTTGTAAAACTATTACCTATAACATGTATTTGACATATTACTAAAAACTTAGTAAAATATACAATGTATTAAAAACACAAAGGAGTGCTATTATTTTTTATGAATAATGAAAATAAAATGTATATTGAAACCATAGTTGGTTTATTTATGGTCGAAGAAAGTATGACTAAAATATTATTAGTACATAAAACTGAAGAACCATATAAAGGGTACTGGATGTTACCAAGGGATATAGTTAATATTGATAATACTATATTTGATACAACTAAGAATTTATTAGATAGTACTATTAATTATTCTGATATTTATTTAAAAGAAGTAAATACTTTTAGTAGAATTGATAGGGATATTGATAAGAGAGTAGTGGGGGTATCTTATATAGGAGTAACAGATCCAGTTACAGTTAGTCTAAAGTTTAAAGTAGATGAATCTTTAGAATATCAATGGTTTGATATATATAATTTACCAAAGCTAGCTTATGATCATGAAGAAGTAGTTAATAGTAATATTAATTATTTAAAAGAAAATATTACTAAAGTAGAAGTGTTAAAAGCTTTATATCCTGGAGATTTTACATTGCCAGAACTTCAAAGAATGTTTGAAAAGTTATTAAACATCACTATTGATAGAAGAAACTTTAGAAAAAAGTTAATAAATTTAGATTGGGTTTTTGAAACCGATCATATGAGTGATAAAAGATATGGTCGTCCTAGTAAAGTTTATTACTTTGTAGAAAATATGAAAAATAGAAGTTTTTTTAGTAAAAATAATAAAATTTGCATATAATAAAAATGTGATAAAAAATAATATAAGTTTAACAAAAATATGTTGACTTATATTACTAATCGTGATATATTATTAATGCATTTGTTAGGGTTTACCTCGGTAGACCTTTAATTAATGGTAAAAAAGAAACACCTGGATATGTGTAATGAAAGGAGGATATTATGCCAACAATTAATCAATTAATTAGAAAGAAAAGAACTGATAAAGTTAGAAAGAGAAAAGCTCCAGTTTTAGGAATTGGATATAACAGCAAAGATAAAAAGAGAACTAAATTAGATTCTCCTCAAAAGCGTGGAGTATGTACTCGTGTTGGAACTATGACACCTACAAAACCAAACTCAGCTCTTCGTAAGTATGCTCGTGTTAGATTATCAAATGGAATGGAAGTTACTGCTTATATTCCAGGAGAAGGACACAATTTACAAGAGCACAGTGTTGTTTTAATTCGTGGTGGACGTGTTAAAGACTTAATCGGTGTTCGTTATCACATTGTTCGTGGTACTATGGATACTAATGGTATTGAAAAACGTCGTCAAGGTCGTTCTAAATATGGTACTAAACGCCCTAAATAAAAAAATAATAAAATAAATAATATAAAGTTGGAAGGAGGATTTAATCATGCGTAAAAGACGTGCTGTAAAAAGAGATGTTTTAAAAGATCCTCTATACGATTCAAAAGTTGTTACAAAATTAATCAATACAATTATGATTGATGGAAAAAGAGGAGTTGCTCAAAAAATTGTATACAATGCATTTGATATGGTAAAAGAAAAAACAAATCAAGATGCAATGGAAGTATTTGGTAAAGCAATGGAAAATATTAAACCA
>CANTWP010000090.1 GCA_947853245.1 uncultured Bacilli bacterium
TAAATAAAAAGAATAGATGGAAAAACTTAAGCTTTTTAAAAAAGAATATAATATTATTAGTATTATGCTTTTCTTTATTATTCATATCTAGTATAGCTTATTCTGCATTAAATGAAGAATTAAGTATAGTTGGTGATTTAGTATTACGTGCTGTTAAAGATATTCGTATTATTGATTTAACATTAACTAATACAGAAAATGATGGTGATGAATTATATAATAGTAAGTATACTACTAATACTATTACAATAGGTGTTAATTTAACTACTGTAGGTTCTTCTATTACTTATACATCTACAATTAAAAGTACAGGAACAGTACCTATGGAAATAACTAATATAACTTCTTCTATTAATAATAGTACAGTAGGTGAAGTTATTATTACAGATTTATCTGTAGAAAATGTAATAGAAGCAAATACAACTAAAATATTTACAATTAAATTAAATAAAAAGACTTCATCTTCTATAAATGAAATAACATCAATAATAGATTTAAATTGGGAAGAATATATTCTCCCAGTTCTTTATACAGATCCTATATTAGTAGGTAACGATCCAATATTAAATAATTTAGTACCAATAGTATATAATGGAACAAACTGGGAAGTAGCTGATCCCTATCAGGAATGGTATAATTATACGAATCAATAATGGGCTAAAGTGGCAGTATTAAAGACAGGTGTATCAACTACCCCAAGAACAGTGTTAACTTTAGGAACAACAGATTCTACTAGTGATATCTTACAAAAGTATGTATGGATACCAAGATATAGTTATACAATAAAATCAGAAGATGGAACAAACTATTATGGAAGAACAATAACAGAATTAGGAGGATATCAAGCATCACAAGCAACACCGGGAGTCATAGATATAAAGTTTATCGATATAAATACTATCGAAAATGGTACAGCTAAGTATACGGGAGAAACTGTAACAAATTATTATACTCATCCAGCATTCTGGTGGGATAATGATAGTGATGGAATAAGAGAAGCAGGAGAAGAAATAAGTGGAATCTGGGTAGGTAAGTTTAAAACCAGTCATACAGCTTTATCATCTAGTACTACCAAAAATAACTTAAGTTGTAAAAATGAGAGTTATACTAGCGCGGATGGACTTAGAATATTACCTAATGTAAAAGCATTAAAATTTAATAATATATCAAATTTCTTCTTTGCATCACGTTCAATGAGTAGAACAGGAAATTTATTTGGTTTTGATAGTAGTAATACAGATACACATATGATGAAGAATAGTGAATGGGGAGCCATGGCTTATTTATCACAGAGTATTTATGGCAAATATGGCAATCCAAATTATACGGAAGTAAGTACATCAGGAAATATCTACGGAATTTGTGATATGGATGGAACTGAAGAATATGTCATGGTAGTATTAGGTGATTCTAATGATAACCCAAGGTCTGGTTATACCAATCAAAGAGGCGTAGGTTATCTTTCTGGCTTTAATGGATTACTATTTGATGATACAAGTTATATCTCAGGGGTAAAATTCCCGGAAGCTAAGTATTATGATTTATATAAAGAGGGGACAGATGCCACGAATACCGCTTATCGTGGTTATGCGTTAGGGGAAACATCAGGTTGGTATGCTGCTGACAGTAGGTTTGTGGACATTATTGATCCATGGTTTAGCAGGACTGGGAGTGAAAACAAAGGCTTGTTTGCTTTCTCTTATAAACTCGGAGGTGATATTGTCACGGATTTTGCTTATGTCCGCCTGGTGCTTACTCCTGTTATGTAATCAAATATCTTTGCATATTTATCAATTAAGTCTTTTAACATTTAAATGATTAAAAAGTATCTTAAGTAAATTTCAAAATTTATAAAAAATTATAGCCTAATTCTGTTAATTATTAATATAACAGAAAAATAGTATTTACAAAAATTAGTTTTATGATATAATTATTGATATAAAGAAAAGCGAAGAAAAAGAAGTAGTAGGATATTGATACTTTTTAGAGAGTTTGTGGTTGGTGAGAACAAATAAGTTAGATATTTGAATTCGTCTTTGGAGCTGTTATTACCGGTAATGCGTTATAATTTTTGAGGTTATATTTATATAACAAATTAAGGTGGTACCACGTAATCACGTCCTTATTAGGATGTGATTTTTTTAGGAGGAAATTAGGATGAAAGAAAAAGTTAATAGTATTCAAAATGAAATTGAGCAAGAATTAAATAAGGTAACTGATTTAAAAGAATTAAATGATATTCGTACTCGTTATTTAGGTAAAAAAGGACCAATTGCGGAATTATCTAGTTCTTTAGCAAGCCTTTCTATTGAAGAAAAAAAAGAGTTTGGAGCGATATTAAATAATCTAAAGACTAGTGTCAATTCAAAGATCGATTCAATTAAAAATAAATTAGAAATGGAAGAACTAAATAAAAAACTAGAAAGTGAAAAGATCGATATCAGTTTACCCGCAACTAAAATACCAGTAGGGGCACCTAATATTTTAGAGCGTGTTGTTGAAGAAATAGAAGAATTATTAATGTCAATGGGTTATGATGTTGTAGATGGGCCTGAAATAGAAGAAGATAAATTTAACTTTGAAATGTTAAATATTCCTAAAGGACATCCAGCTAGAGATGCTCAAGATACTTTCTATATTGAGGATGAGAAAATATTACTTCGTAGTCAAACTTCACCAGTTCAAGCCAGAACTATGTTAAAAGGGGAAGGTAAAACACCTATTAGAATGATTTGTCCAGGTAAGACATATCGTAGGGATGATGATGACGCTACGCATTCTCATCAATTTATGCAGATAGAAGGATTATTAGTTGATAAAGATATTAGTTTATCTGATCTAAAAGGAACTTTTGACGTTATTGCGAAAAAGTTATTTGGTGAAGATTGTAAAACTAGATTTAGACCAAGTTATTATCAATTTACTGAACCATCAGTTGAAACTGATATAAGTTGTTTTGCTTGTAAAGGAACAGGTTGTAGTTTATGTAAAAATACTGGTTGGATTACAGTATCTGGAGCGGGAATGGTTCATCCTAACGTTTTAAGAAATTGCGGTTATGATCCAGAGGTGTGGAGTGGATTTGCTTTTGGTTTTGGAGCGGAAAGACTTGCTATGCTTAAATATGGTATTAATGATATCAGAGCATTTTACCAAACTGATTTAAGAGAGGTAAATACATTTGATAGAAAGGATGTAGATTAATATGATTAGTTTAAATTGGGTAAAAGATTATATTGATTTAGAAGGATTAGACTTAAAAGAACTAGCTGTAAAAGTTACTAAAGCTGGAATTAATGTTGAAAAAGTAATTACTAATCATATTGATAATTTAGTAATAGGTGAAGTTCTAGAATGTGTTGCTCATCCAGATAGTGATCATTTACATGTATGTAAAGTAAATCTTGGTGATAGAGTAACACAAATAGTATGTGGTGCAACAAACGTTAGAGCGGGTATTAAAGTTATTGTTGCGGTACCTGGCGCTATTCTTCCAGGCAACTTTGAAATTAAAAAAAGTACTATTCGTGGAGTAGAATCAAGTGGAATGATTTGTGCTTTATTTGAATTAGGATTAGAAGAAAAGACAGAAGAAAATTATAACAAAGGCATTCATGAATTAGATGCATCTGCCCCGGTTGGCACAGATCCATTAGCATATCTAGGTCTTGATGATACATTATATGAACTTGATGTTCATAAACATAGAAATAATGATTGTTATTATCATATTGGTTTTGCTTATGAAATAGCGTCTATATTAAATAAAAAAGTAACATTACCAGCAAGTGATTTTAAAGAGATAGAAGATAATATAAATAATCATTTTAGTTTAAAAGTTGAAACAGAAAAATGTCCTTATTATTTAGCTAAAATGGTGACAGATATTGAAATTAAAGAATCTCCAGAATTTATTAAGAAGAGATTAATTGCTGCAGGTATGCGCCCAATTAATAATGTAGTTGATATTTCAAACTATGTTATGCTTGAATATGGTCAACCAATGCATTTCTTTGATGCACATAAATTAGGGGATAAGATTGTCGTTAGAGATGCTTTAGAATCAGAACAAATAACTACTTTAGATGAAAAGATGAGAACTTTAAAATCTAGTGATATTGTTATTACAGATGGAGTTAAACCTGTTTGTATAGCGGGTGTAATGGGTGGCTTAAATACGGATGTAGATGCAAATACTAAGACTATTTTAATAGAAAGTGCTATCTTCGACGCTACTAGTATTAGATATACAGCTAGTCACTTAAATTTACGTAGTGAAGCTTCTATTCGTTATGGAAAAGGTTTGAATTATGAATATACTAAATCTGCTATGGATAGAGCATGTCATTTACTAGAAAAGTATGCTAATGCCCAAATTTTAAGTGGTATGGTAATGCATGATAAAATAGATAAAACACCTAAAACAGTAGAATTTAAAGCAGACGATGTTAATAAATTATTAGGAATTACTATTAGTACATCTGATATGGAAATAGAATTAGATAGATTAGATTTTAAATATACTTTAGATGGTGATACATTTAAAGTGACTATCCCAAATAGGAGATTAGATATTGATCCTAATGTTAATGATATTGCAGAAGAAATAGGTAGATTATATGGTTATCATAATTTAGTTTCTACTTTACCTAGAATTTCTTTACGAAGAGGAGAATATATTGGTGACGTTAAATATCGTAAATTATTATCTAAACGTTTGCGTACACTTGGTTTAAATGAATGTAAGACTTATACTCTAACCAGCCCAGATATGGCTAAGTTATTTAAGTATGATGAAAAGAAAAATGTTGTTTTACCAAATCCGATGAGTGTAGATAAGTCAGTATTAAGAACTAGTATTATTCCTTCTTTAATTAATATATATGATTATAATAAAGCTAGAAAAGTTAATGATGTATTGCTTTATGAAATTAGTAAAGTGTATGATATTGATTATAATGAAGAAACCAAAGTTAGTATTTTAATGAAAGGAAATTATCTTGCTAATAATTGGCAGAACAATGTTATTAAAGTTGATTTCTATTTAATTAAAGGAATTGTTGAAAATATTTTAGATTATTTAGGATTTAAGAATAGATATACTTTTGAAGTACAAGAAATAAGTGATATGCATCCTGGTATGAGTGCTGCTATTTTACTAGATAGAGAACAAATTGGTATAGTAGGACGTGTTCATCCATCATTTAAAAAAGATGATATCTTTGTAGCGGAATTATCTCTTACTAAACTTCAGGATAAGCAAATTAAAGCTATTAAATATAAGGAAGCTTCTAAATATCCAGAAATAAGTAAGGATTTAGCGTTTGTAGTTAAAAAGAATGTTACGGCTGGAGAAATAATGTCACAAATTAAAAGATCAGGAGGTAGATTATTAACTAATATTGATGTATTTGATATTTATACTGGTGAAAATGTTTTAGAAGATGAAAAATCAATTGCGTATTCTTTAACGTTTAGTGATCCAACTCGTACTCTTCAAGAAGATGAAGTTAATACTGTTTTTCATAAAATAATTGAAGAAGTAGAAAAGAAATGTAATGCACGTTTAAGAGATAAATAAAAAATAAATGGACTTGTCCATTTATTTTTTATCTTTAATAAACATATTTAATAGATTAACCGCAATATCTTTAGTTTTATTATCAATATCTTTATCTGGATTATATTCTACTAAATCAAGTGATTTAATTAAATCTTTATGTTTTATAATTATATCCATTATTTCGTATGCTTCTTGTTCATTAATACCATTTTCTTCTGGAACAGATACACCAGGTGCGACTATTGGATCTATTACATCCAAGTCATAACTAATATGAATACCATTCGTATCTTTCATAGCAATTTTAATAGCACTTTCCATAACTTTTTCAATTCCATGTTTTTTAAAATCTTCCATATAATAGATACTAACACCAGCATCTTCTAAGTTACCAATTTCCCAAGGATCGATACTGCGAGCTCCAACTACTACACAATTTTTAGGATTAATATTATTTCCTTTAAAAAAATTATATAATTCTTGACATTTATAACCTGTAATAGCCGCTAGCGGTAAACCATGAATATTTCCTGTTCTGGTCGTTTCAAAGGTATTATAATCAGTATGGGCATCAACCCAAATGATACCTATATTTTGATTGATTTTTTTACTACCTAAGGCACTTCCAATTGCAATACTATGATCGCCACCAATTGTTATTGGAAAATGTTTTCTTTTACAACATCTAGCTGTAATTCGAAATAGTTTTTTATTAAACTTATTAACCCATTTTTCATTTTTTCTTAAATCATTTTTAGCATAACTTTTTATAATATTATCTTTATTAACAGTAATTATTTTATTAATATTATCTTTATCTATAAATTTATTTATAATAATAGGACCTTTGTCAGAACCATCTATAGCAACACCTAAATCACTACAAGCATTGATAATATCATATTTCATTTTTATCACCATTACAATGATACTTAAAATACTATTTATTGTCAAGATACTGTTAATTTATCTAAAAAAAGTATATAATAATACATGGTGGTAATGTGAAAAAGTTAAACGAATTATATGATTGCAATTATGATATAGATATAAAAGGAATAAAAATCAATTCTAAAGAGATAGAACCAGGAGATCTTTTTGTATGTACTAAAGGAGCAACAGTAGATCGTCATGATTTTATTGAAGATGCTATAAAAAGAGGAGCAAGCGCTTTAGTTGTATCTAAAGATGTAGATGTAGATGTTCCAGTAATTAAAGTAAATAACACTAATGAAGAATTGGGTAATCTTTGCAGAAAGTTTTATGATTATCCTGATAAAAAGATGAAAATGATTGGTATTACTGGTACCGATGGTAAAACTAGTGTAGCAACTATTACGCAGACATTAATTGGTAAAGACCTATGTGGTTATATAGGAACTAATGGTTATAGTTGTGCTGCATTTAATAAAGATACCAATAATACAACTCCCGATGCTGATAAGTTATATGGATATTTTAGAGAATTTATTGATAATGGATGTAAGTATACAGCCATGGAATCAAGTAGTGAAGCTATATTTAATGGTCGTATTAAAGAAATAGATTATGATATTACAGCAATTACTAATATTACTAGTGAACATTTAAATACTCATGGTACACTAGAAAATTATATTGCTTGTAAAAAACAGTTATTCAAGCAATTAAAGGAAAATGGTAAATGTATTTTAAACAAAGATGATGCGCATTATGAAGAAGTAAAAGAAGCTTGTCAAGGAGAAGTTTTAACTTATGGTAAAGATAAGAATAATACTTTATGGATAAAACATTTTGTAGTTTCTCCTAATAATACTATAGTTACATTTGTATATCAAAATGAAACGTTTACCTTTACTAGTCCTTTATTAGGGGATTTTAATGTTTATAATTTAGCGTGTGCTATGTTAATATGTTTAGCACTTGGTTTTGATATGAAATATTTAATTAATAATGTTAAAAATATAAATGTATCTGGAAGATTAGATATGATTGATTTAGGGCAAGATTTTTATGTAATGGTAGATTATGCCCATACCCCAAATGGTATTACTAATTTATTAAATTTCGTTCATACTTTAAAGATAAATAGATCAATTGTTGTAATTGGACAGGCTGGGGAAAGAGATCCCTATAAAAGGGAAGTAGTAGGTGAAGTTATTTCTAACAATGCTAGTTATGCAATATTTACTTATGAAGATCCAAGAAGTGAAAATCCTAAAAATATTATTGATATGATGATTAAACGTATTAAGGATAAAGATAATTATGAAATTATAATTGATAGAAGTGAAGCTATAAAACATGCTATTGATATAGCTAAGAAGGATGATATGGTTTTAATTCTAGGAAAAGGTAATGAGACTTACGAAAAATTAAAAGATAAGACCATATATTTTAATGATATAGAAGAAGCTCAAAAATATATAGTGGAACGATTAGAAAGAGAAAAAGAATTAGTATCATAATAAAAAAAGCATCAATTATGCTTTTTTTATGTTTTCAATATACTTGTTTACCTTACTAGCCCAAGCTTTATCTTCAGCATATTTTGGATTAATAAGTTCTGGAGTAGTTAAACCTTTTGCGTAATAGTTCTTATATAACATATTTAAAAAGTAATTAATTCCTGTTTCTAAAGAATCAAACTTTTTATAAGAACCACCATTACATCCAGGTTTACCTTTAATTCCTGCAACATTATTACATTTTCTTAAAAGTGAACTACATCCCCATTTACAACCGGTTTCATGCATTGTAATGGCAACCGCTAAATAAGGGTCAAGTCCAAGTTCTATTGATTTTTCAGCGAACAAATAACCATAACCAGTTAAATCTGAAGTTAAAGTTCGATCTAATTTCTCTGTTAACTCTGTCATAGTTAGGCCATCCCATACAATAGGATCTTCTATTATAACTTCGTTTGGAGCTTCTAAAACACTACTTTCTTCTATACTAAAATTTTCTTGTTTTTTTGTTTCACTATTATAAATGATTGTAATAGTAATGATAAGCATCGCTATAAATGTTGTTGCAAAGACAATGATGCTTTTTTTATTAAATCTCATAATGCACCTCTCTTTAAATTTGCGTGAAACATTATCGATCTTAACATAAACTAACAACATAGTCAAATCCAATAACTGGAAGTAACATATATTGTTAGTAATAGTATATGTTTTATTATTAATTTTTTATAATGCATATGGTTGACTGTTATTCAAAATGGTGTTAAAATAAATTCATAAAACGAAGAAGGAAATTAGTAATAGATTGATTATTTTATAGAAAGTTCGTGGCTGATGAAAACGAATAATAATAGTCTATGAATCTCTTCCAGAGTGAATTGGTAATGCTTTTCCGGCCTAGCCGTTATCGTAATTAAGAATATAAAGGATGGTACCGCATTTATTTAATGCTCCTTAAGAGTACCATTCTTTTTTATTTATAGGAGGAATATATGTTAAAAGAATATTTTACGCAAGAAAAGTATGAAGAATTAAAGAATAATCCAAATTTAATTAGTAAAGCATTAGATATATTATTAAGTTTATTTGAAGGTGACCTTGATAAGGGTGGTTATCCTTATGCTTTGCATTTATTGCAAGTATATAAAAATGTAAATACAGAAGAAGAAAAGATTGTTGCTTTATTACATGATGTAATTGAAGATAAAAAAGTAACCAAAGAAGAGCTTTTTGAAATTGGTTTCCCTGAAAAACAAGTAGATGATGTTGTAATATTAAGTCGAATAAGACCTTTAGAATATGTAGATTATATAGATAGAATAGTAAAAAATGGATCAAGAGAAGCCTTACATGTAAAACTAGCTGATTTAAAGAATAATATGGATATATCGAGAATTAAGGATCCTACACTTAAAGATTATGAAAGAATTGAAAAGAGATATACACCTTCATATGAAAAAATATTAAATAGATTAAGAGAAATGGAGAAATAATATGATAGATATTAATTTAATAAGAGAAAATAAAGATTTAGTAAAAGAAAATATAAAGAAGAAATTTCAAGATAAAAAATTACCACTTGTAGACGAAGTAGAAAAGTTAGATAAAGATTATCGTGAATTTAAATTAAAGGGTGATAATTTACGTGCTTTAAAAAATAGTAAAAGTGCTGAAATAGGATCTTTAATGCGTAATGGTAAAAAAGAGGAAGCTGATAAGATTAAAGAAGAGATTTCTGCTTATGGAACTGAATTAGAAGAACTTGCTACTAAAGAAGAAGAATTAGAAAAAGAAATAAAAGAAAAGATGATGATGATTCCCAATATTATTGCGGATGATGTTCCAATTGGCGAAGATGATTCTAAGAACGTAGAAGAAGCTCGCTTTGGTGAACCAATTGTTCCAGATTTTGAGATACCATATCATTCAGATATAATGGCTTCATTTAATGGTCTTGATAAGGAAGCTGCTGGTAAAGTAAGTGGTAATGGTTTCTATTACCTTATGGGTGACATAGCAAGACTTCATTCAGCAGTTCTTGCATATGCTAGAGATTTTATGATTAATAAAGGCTTTACTTATTGTATTCCTCCTTATATGATCCATGGGGACGCTGTAAATGGAGTTATGTCTTTTGAAGAAAAAGAAAACATGATGTATAAAATAGAGGGAGAAGATTTATATCTAATTGGTACTAGTGAACATTCTATGATTGCTAAATTTAAAGATCAATTACTTAAAGAAAGTGATTTACCTATTACAATGACATCTTATTCACCTTGCTTTAGAAAAGAAGTAGGAGCTCATGGTATAGAAGAACGTGGTGTATATAGAATTCACCAATTTGAAAAACAAGAAATGGTAGTAATTTGTAAACCAGAAGATAGTGAAACTTGGTATAACAAAATGTGGAATTATTCTGTAGAATTATTTAGAACTCTTGATATACCTGTTCGTAAACTTGTTTGCTGTTCTGGTGATTTAGCTGATTTAAAATATCGTTCTTGTGATATTGAAGCATGGAGTCCAAGACAACAAAAATATTTTGAAGTATGTTCTTGCTCTAATTTAACAAGTGCACAAGCTAGACGTTTAGGGATTCGTTATAAAAAAGAAAATGGTGAGAAAGAGTTTGCTCATACATTGAATAATACAGTAATTGCACCACCTCGTATGTTAATAGCATTCTTAGAAAATAATTTAAATGCTGATGGTAGTGTATCTATTCCAACCGCACTACAACCTTATATGGGTGGTAAGACTAAAATAGAAGTAAAAAAATAGTATAGCATTTTCTATACTTTTTTCTTTACATTAATTGTCATAAAAATGTCAACTAGTTTGAATTTAAAACTTCAATATGTTACACTTATATTAGCAAGGTATAGGAGGGTTTTATGTTAGAAGAAGATAGTTTGCGTTTAATTGTTTTAGATAGTTCTAAAGATTTAGGAACTAAGGTTAATAGTTGTATTAATAGGCTTAGAAATGATGATAAGAACTATATTGTACCAATTAAAGAAGTTAGATTTTCTAATGGTGAAGGCAAGGTAGTATTAACTGAGTCTATTCGTGATAAAAATGTTTATATTATTGCGGATGTTGGAAATCATAGTTGTACTTATAAATTATATGGTTATGAAAACCATAAAAGTCCAGATGATCATTTTCAAGATATTAAAAGAGTAATATCCGCTATAAAAGGACACGCTAGTAGTGTCAATATAGTTATGCCACTTTTATATGAATCACGTCAACATAGAAGAAAAGGAAGAGAATCTCTAGATTGTGCAGTAGCGTTACAAGAATTAGAACAATTAGGAGTAAATAGTATTATTACATTTGATGTTCATGATCCTAATGTTCAAAATGCAATACCATGTATGCCATTTGAAAATTTTTATCCTACATGTACGATGTTAAAAGATTTTGGTAAGAATGAACAAGTCGATTTTGATAACTTAATTGTCGTAAGTCCTGATACTGGAGCCATGGATCGTGCTAGATATTATGCTGATATTTTAAAATGTGATGTTGGTATGTTTTACAAAAGAAGAGATTTATCAGTAGTAATAGATGGTAAAAATCCTATTATAGCGCATGAATATTTGGGTAAAGATGTAGAGGGAAAAGACATCATTGTAGTTGATGATATGATCGATTCTGGTGGCTCTATGTTAGAAGTAGTAGAAGAATTAAACAAAAGAAAAGCTCGTAAAATATACTTATTTTCGACTTTTACATTATTTAGTAAAGGGTTAGATAAGTTTAATGATTATTATAATAAAGGTATGTTTGAAAAAATGTATTCTACAAATTTAACTTATGTAATAGATGAAGCTAAAAAAGCTCAATGGTTTCATGAAGTAGATTGTTCTACATATTTAGGAGCAATTATTGATACTTTAGATAAACACCAATCAATTTCGCCACTTATGGATGGTAGAGAGAAAGTATTTTCTAAAATACATAAGTATATTCCTAAAAGTTAACTAAAAATTAATAAAAGTATTGACAAATATCGACAAATTTAGTACAATAAATATGTCAGATAAAATAATGATATCTGATGATGTTAGTTGTTAGCTTTATGATGTACTAGCTATTAAGTCTATAGCTAGAGTAGTAGACAACCGCTAGTATAGGGTTGTTTTTTTTTGTGCTTTTGAAAAAATATAAGAATATGATATACTGAATATAGGAGATGTATATGAAAATAGGTGTATTTGATTCTGGTATTGGGGGTTTGACTGTATTAAAAGAAATAATGTATAAGTTACCTAAGTTTCATTATATATATTATGGTGATACTTTACATTTACCTTATGGAGATAAAACTAAACAAGAGTTATTAAAATTAGTATCTAAAATTATTGATTTCTTTATCAAAGAAAAAGTTGATTTAATTCTTATAGCGTGTGGTACAGTAAGTTCTACTATATATGATGAATTATGTAATTTATATTCTATAAAAATACTTAATATAATAAATTCTACGATTGAGAAAATAGAAACAGATAAAATTCAAGATATAGTTGTTTTAGCAACTACTAGAACAATTAATAGTCATGTATTTTCTAATAGTCTAGAAAATATTAAAGTTACAGAAATAGCTTGTCCTAAATTTGTTCCATTATTAGAGAAAAATATTGGTAATAAAGATAATATATTAGATGAGTATTTACGTGCGATAAAGTTAGATAGAAAGAATAATATTGTTTTAGGATGTACTCATTATCCATTATTACAAAAAGATATAGAAAAATACTTAGGATATAAAGTTAATTTTTATAATATGGGAAAGATCATTGCGGAAAAAATTACTGATTTAAACTTAATTAATCAGGATTTTATGTTAGAAATGTATTTTAGTTTAATTGATGATAATTTATTAAACAATGTTAAAAGAATTATTGATGTAGAATATAAAATAGAACAAATAGTACTTTAAAAGTATTATTTTTTCATGTATAATGTTTTTGGGTGATGTATATGCCAGAATTGCCAGAAGTAGAAACTGTAAAAAATACTTTAAAAAAGTTAGTATTAAATAAAAAAATTAATGAAGTAAAAGTGTTATATCCTAATATGATTGAATTTCCTAGTGTAGAAGAATTTATAAAAGAACTACAAGGAAAGACAATATTAGATATTAAAAGAAGAGGAAAATGGTTGTTATTTGAATTTGATAATAAATATCTTATTAGTCATTTAAGAATGGAAGGTAAATATTTTATTCATGAACATAGTGAACCGATAGGAAAGCATGATCATGTAATATTCTTTTTTACAGATAATGAGCTTAGATATCAAGATACACGTAAATTTGGAAGAATGTATTTAATTGATAAAGATAAATTAGAAGATTCTAAACCTATCTGTGCATTAGGTCTCGAGCCTTGGGATAAGGCTCTTACTAAAGAGTATTTAAAAGGTAAGTATAAACATAAGAAGTTACCAATTAAAACTGTGTTGCTGGATCAAAGTATTATTACAGGTATTGGTAATATATATGCTGATGAAATATTATTTTTAAGTAAACTTGATCCATTAAAACCTTGTTATGAATTAAATGATACTAATTTGGAAGATATAATTAAATATACTAGGGAAGTACTAGAACATGCGATTAAATTGGGTGGTACGACTATTAAGAGTTACGAGTCTGCTAAAGGAGTACATGGATTATTCCAAAATGAGTTATTAGTTCATAGTAATGCTGGTGAATTATGTAAAAGTTGTGGAACTGAAATTATAAAGATTAGAGTAGGTGGAAGAGGTACTTATTATTGTCCTACTTGTCAAAAATAGGTGAGTTATGAATGGAATATTATTAGTTAATAAACCAGTAGGTATCACTAGTCGTGATGTAGTTAACAAGGTATGTAAAATATTAGGTACTAAAAGGGTTGGTCATACGGGAACATTAGATCCTTTAGCTAGTGGTGTATTAGTTCTTTGCATAGGTACCGCTACTAAATTAGTGGAAATTTTAACCTCTAATGATAAAGAATATGAAGCAGAGGTAACACTAGGAATAGAAACCGATACTTATGATATTACTGGTAATATTACAAAAACAGAAGAAGTTTCTAAAACAAGAAAAGAAATTATTGTTGCTTTAAATAGTATGATAGGAACTTATAATCAAGAAGTACCTATTTATTCGGCAGTTAAAATAAATGGTAAGAAATTATATGAGTATGCTAGAAATAATGAAAGTGTTGAATTACCTAAAAGAGATGTAACTATTAAAGATATTAGTCTTGTAAATATAGATATTCCTAAATTTACTTTTAGAACTAGTGTCAGTAAAGGTACATATATTAGAAGTTTAATTTGCGATATAGCTAAGAAGTTAAAGACAATTGGAACTATGTCTAAATTAACTAGAACTCGTCAAGGTAAGTTTAATTTAGAAAATTGTTATTCATTAGATGATATAGAAAAAGGTAATTATAAATTAATACCTATTGAAGATTGTTTAGATGATTTTTATCAAGTTATCGTAGATGGTAATTTGTTGAATGCTATTAAAAATGGTGCTGTTATAACTAATCGATGGAATAAATCTGAAATATTGTTTATTGATCCCTATAATAATTTATTAGCGCTTTATAAGATATATGAAAAAGATAACTCTATGTTAAAACCTTGGAAAATGTTTTAAAGATGGGTTAATAGTGTGATACAGATAAATCTAGAAGGAATATTATTTATTATTACAAAGGATAATAACATTAATTATAAATATGTTGAAAATAAATAAAATCATCATATATAAGTCTTATAAAAAATGGTTTTATTTTATGTTATATAGTAGTAGGTGATGGATATGATATGTGAAGTTTTAGTAGAAATAAAAGCTAAGAATATTGATAAGACATTTACTTATCATATTCCTGATAATCTAAATGATAAAGTAGAGATTGGTAAAAGAGTATTAGTTCCTTTTGGCAATAGAAATATAGAAGGATTTGTCTTAAATATAGATAAAAAGAAAGACTTATCTTATCAGATAAAAGATATATTAGAGGTTATAGATAAAGAACCGGTATTAAATGAGGAATTATTAGAACTTGGTAAATTGATAAGTAAAAAAACTCTTTGTAACTTAATTAGTTGTTATCAAGTAATGCTTCCTACTGCTTTAAAGGCTCACAAAGGAATAGTTATTCCTAAAAAGTTTATAAGTTATTTAGAATTGAATGGAAATTATGGAGATATAATTAATAAATTAACTTCTATTAAACAAAGAGAAATCATTAAAGTATTATATGAAAAAAATCTAGTTGAAAAAAAGATTTGTTTAGATATATCTAGTTCGGCAGTAAAAACTTTATTAGAACATGGTTATATAAATGAAATACAAAAAGAGGCATATAGATTAAATAATGATGAACAAGTTCTTGAAAAAAGAAAACAATTAACGTCAGAACAAGAAACTGCCATTAATATAATTACAGCTTTTTTTGATAAATTTATGCCTTTTCTACTTCATGGTGTTACTGGTAGTGGTAAAACTGAAGTATATATGAATGTGATTGCAAAAGTGTTAAATAGAGGCAAAGATGCTTTAGTATTAGTACCAGAAATTAGTTTAACACCACAATTTGTATCTAATTTTAAAAGCCGTTTTGGTAGTCGGATTGCTATTTTACATAGTGGGCTTTCCGATGGTGAGAAGTATGATGAATGGCGTAAGATAATAAGAAAAGAAGTAAGTATAGTAATAGGGGCTAGAAGTGCTGTTTTTGCACCTCTTACTAATTTAGGAATTATTATAGTTGATGAAGAGCATTCTGCTACTTATAAGCAAGAAAATAATCCTAGATATAATGCAATAGATGTTTGTTTATTTCGTGCTAAAAAGTATAATATACCAGTAGTTTTTGGTAGCGCTACACCTTCAATTGAAAGTTATACTAGAGCTAAAGAAGGAATATATACACTTTTAGAATTAAAAAAACGTGTTTTTACTAATTTACCAACAGTAAAATTAGTAGATATGAAAAATGAAATTCGTAAAGGAAATAAAGTATTGTGTGAAGATTTACTTTACAAATTAAATGAATGTATTTCTAAAGATAAACAAGCTATTATTCTTTTAAATAGGCGTGGTTTTTCTACAGTACTAACTTGTTCTAGTTGTGGTTATACTATGAAATGTCCATATTGTGATATACCCCTTACATTTCATAAATCAAGTAATTCTATGAGATGTCATTATTGTGGTTATAGTACAAGTAAATTAGCAATATGTCCTGAATGTAAGAGTAAAGATATTTCTTATTTAGGAATGGGTACAGAAAAATTAGAAGAGTGGATAAATGAAAATGTAATGGGTGCTAAAACAATTAGAATGGATATTGATACAACATCTAGAAAAGGGGCTTTAAATAAAATAGTTGATAGTTTTAAAGATAAAGAATTTAATATCCTGATTGGTACGCAAATGATATCAAAAGGTCTAGATTTTCAAGACGTTACATTAGTAGGGGTAGTAAGTGGTGATGCTTCCCTTAATATACCAGACTTTAGAAGTGCAGAAAGAACATTTGCTCTATTAAATCAAGTAGCGGGTCGTGCTGGACGTGGTACTGAACCAGGGGAGGTTATTATTCAAGGATTTAATATTGATCACTATAGTATTGTCTGTGCAAGCAAACATGATTATAAGAAGTTTTATGAAGAAGAAATAAGTATTCGTAAAAAGTTAAAATATCCTCCGTATTGTAATATTTGTTTATTAAAAATAAGTGGTAAAAATTTAGAAAATTTATTTACTGAAGCTAATAAAATTGTAAAATATTTAAAAACTAATATTTCTAAAGTAATTATTTTAGGGCCTAGTAGCGCTAATGTTCCCAAAATAAATAATACCTATTTTGTTAATATAATAATTAAATATAAAAAAGTAAATGATATTGTTGATAATATTAAGTTCTTAAAAAATAGATATATAACTAATAAAATTATAAATTTAGATATTGATTTTAATCCGAATCAAATTTGACAAATTTTAGTAGTATGTTATTATTATAGTAGGTGATATTATGGAAAATAAATTTAGACAAAATAATCAAAATATTCATATAAATTATATTAATGAGCAAAAAATCTTAGAATTAGAAAATCGTAATAAAAAGCTAAATACTAGATTAAAATTATATAAATCTAATTTAATAAAAGTGATTGCTATTTCAATTGCAGCCAGTGCATTGTTATCTGGAACTATTGGATATAATTTAGGTAAAAATCAAGAACAATCAGCTATTGTTTCGGAAGTAACTTTACCAAGTGATTATATTATGATAGACTTAGATGTTACTGTTAATCCTAATGATACAGTTTATAAAATAGCAAGTAGTTATTACAATGATAATTACAGCAGTGTTTATGGCAACCTTGATTCTTATGTTCAAGCAATTGTAAAAAAAAATAACATAAAAGATGCAAAAATCTATCCTTGTGATAACTTATCTATTCCAGTCATTTTCAATAAAAATAATGAGTATTATTTAGAAACTAATTATTTACAGTATCAGATTAATGAAATAAACGAAAATAATTACTGGGTACCACATACTGTAGATTATAGGGTTAGTACAATAGATGCTTTAGCGGCCAAGGCCAGTGGATCAGAAAGTGAAACCATTCAATTAAGAAAAAAAATAATGGCACATAATTCTTTAGAGAGTGATATGATTAAAGTTGGCCAGAAATTAGAAATTGTAAATCCTGAACTTGGCCCTTTGAAGATTTCTTTAAATGAAGCTAAAGAAAACTTAAGTGATTCTATTAAAAATATTGATATAAAAAATCAAGATAATATACAAAAATAAAATGTAATTTAGAAGTGATTTACTTCTTTATTACATTTTTTCTTTTTAGTAAGAATAAAATAATTAGAGCCAAATTCTTGTGGTAATTTAGTTTTATTAATAATAAAATTCTGCTCATCTTCATGTATTAGTAGATCTATATAATTTTCCCAACTCTTTTTATTATAGATAGGGTAATGACTATAAAAATCTAATTTATTAGTACATATTAAGAATAATTCTTTATGATAGGTATTTGCTTGTTTAATAATATTATCAGCCATTAACCCTGGTTGCATGGATATTAATAGATCATAATTACTAATATCTTGTTTTAAATTAAAATTTCTACGAGATAGAATTACATGGTTTAATCTTTTAATAATTAAATAAGGATCATATACTGTTATTTTTCCTTTTTTTAATTCGACTTGTTCCTTAGCAATATATTTACCAAGTAGAGGAAACGGTCCACCATTTATTTCTAAGATGTTAGATTTAAGATCAAAGTTTTTTGTTAGGTATTGTAATACATATTTATAAATATTCAGTCTGTTTGGAATTACATCTAAACTGCTATAAACCTGCATTAATTCATGACAACAGTTCTTATAACTAATATCTTTATCAAAATCATTTATCATAGTTTGTAGAGTATTTTTATTATATAGACTACCATATGTATGAAAATAATCTATAACTTGTTTACTTTGTTCTTTAGAAATAAACATAGTATCCCCCCCTAAGTAAAAAAGATTGTATATAAAAATATTCTATTTGTCAATTTTAATATTTTATTATTTGTTGATAATATTGTTATAGTAATAAACTTTAATGTAAGACTATGACATTATTACCATTAATTATTGCAAAATATCTCCTAATAATGTATAATTAAGTCAAGAATAGAGGTAGATTATATGACTAAGAGTAATAATGACTATATATAAATAGTTAACCTAGGGAGAGCAGTTTATAATCTAATTTCTAAAAATAAACTAGATAACACAAAGATAAACTAGAGGCAACTCTAATTTATTTTTGTTTTTTTTGTGAAATTTAGAAAGAAGATTATTAAATGAAAAGAATAAATAAAAAGAATAGATGGAAGAATTTAAGTTTTCTAAAGAAGAATATATTGTTGTTGGTAAT
>CANTWP010000091.1 GCA_947853245.1 uncultured Bacilli bacterium
ATTTTGATAATCTAAATAATAAGCATGTTCCCATAAATCTAAAGTGAGTATTGGGATTAATCCATATAAATAAGGCATTTCTTGGTTACTAGTATTAATAATATCTAAATTATTATTTTTATCTATAACTAAAAAGGTATAACCTGAACCTACTAACTTTTTAGCGGTATCTATAAATTCTTGTTTAAAATTTTCAAAACTACCATAAGTTTTATTTAGCTTATCACCAAACTTACCAAAGGCAATAGTATTCTTAGTCCCTAATTCTAAAAAATATAACTCATGATTAATAACTCCTCCTAGATTAAATAAAACATCATCTCTTATCTCTAAAGGAAATTCTGATATATGATTTATTAATTCTATTTTAGAATATTTAAAATTATAATTAACTTTTTTTAATAGCTCGTTTAATTTATTTAAATAATTTTTATAATGCTTATTAAAATGAATATTGATCGTACGTGCTGATAAAAATGGTTCTAATGCATCATAAGAATATGGTAATACTATACTTTCGTACATATAACACCTCCAGTTTTATTTTATGAATTTTAACTTACATTATTCAAAAACAAGTACATATAATAAGTAAGGAGGTTTTATGTTTAATAAATTAATTGAAAACTATATTAATAATATGAATGTAAATGATGTAGATAAATTTGCTAGAAAAAATGGTATCATCTTAAAAAATGAAGAATTAAATGTTATATATGAAACAATAAAAAATAATTGGCAAACTATTATATATGGTGATTATACATCTGTATTTAATAGTATAAAAGATAGAATTAGTCCTAGTACGTACAAAAAAGCAGAAGAATTATTCTTCTACTTTAAAGATAAATATCAAAGATTCTTATAATAATTTATAACATCATTAACTAAACATTTATTTATTTCTTTATTTCTTATCATCTCTATTTCAAATTTATATGGAGGATAAGATTTATTTTCATCTGTTAAGTCACTAATATAAGGGGTTTCTAATATCTTAGGAAGTCCTTTTAATTTTGGATGATAAATAACACTTAATAACGTATTAAATCCTATTTCACCGAGTCCTATATTAGCATGTCTATCTTTGTGAGCACCAACTTCATTTTTACTATCATTTACATGAATACACGCTAATTTATTTAAACCAATAAGCTCATCAAATTCATCTAAAATTTTATCAAAATCTTTTTCATTATAACCAGCATCATTAATATGACAAGTATCCAAACAAACCATAACTTGGTTCTTTTTTTCTACACCATCAATAATTTGTTTTAATTCTTTAAAGTTAGAACCGATTTCACTACCTTTACCAGCCATAGTTTCTAAACATATAACTACATTTTCGGATTCTTTTAATGCTAAATTAAGAGCAAAAATGATATTAGATATTCCTTTTTCTATTCCTATTCCAACATGAGAACCAGGGTGTAAAACTAAATATTTCATTCCTAATGTATCTACTCTTTTAATCTCTTCTTTTAAAAAGTTAATTGCAAAATCATAATTTTTAATGTCATTTGCTAAATTGATTATATAAGGAGCATGTACTATAACATTATTAGGATTTATATTATTTTCTTGCATTAATGAAAAAGCTTCTTCTACCTGTTTTTTATCAATAGGACTTCTATTAGTATTTTGAGGTGCACCTGTATAAAACATAAATGTATTAGCGCCATATCCTAGTGCTTCTTTAACACTACCTACTAAACCAGTATCTTTTTTATATCCTACATGAGAACCAATAATTAATTCTTCCATAATTACCTCTTTTCTGGTTAAATTATATCATTTATCCCCAAAAGTGTAAATAAATTATAAATTTGTTATACTTCTTTAACTACAAAGTTTTTGATGTAAAGAGTTGCATTAGGAGAAATATTATAATCATGTACAATTAAAACTATATAAATATATAATAATTTATAAAATACATAAATGTGAAAATTTTTTAATTATTTTGTTAATTTTTTATTAATGTATTGCTTGTAATTTAAAGATAGTGCTATAATTAAAAAGAGCCTAACAGTTCTCTGGAACTGTTATTTTTTTGTTTTAGGAGGTTGTTTATATGACAAAATATGTATTTGTAACAGGTGGCGTAGTTTCTGGTCTTGGTAAAGGAATTACAGCATCTAGTATTGCTCTTTTACTTAAATCACGTGGATATAAGGTATTTATGCAGAAGTTTGATCCTTATATTAATGTTGATCCCGGTACTATGAATCCCATTCAACATGGAGAAGTATTTGTTACTTATGATGGATGCGAAACAGATTTAGACTTAGGTCACTATGAAAGATTTATAGATGAAGAATTAAACTATTCATCTAATATTACTAGTGGTAAAATATATTCCGCTGTTATTGAAAAAGAAAGACGTGGTGACTATTTAGGAGCCACAGTTCAAATGGTACCACACATAACTAATGAAATTAAAAATAAAGTTTATGAAGCTGGTATTAGTAGTAATGCAGAGATTGTTATTACTGAAATTGGTGGAACTGTAGGAGATATTGAATCACAATCATTTATTGAAGCATTAAGACAAATTCAATATGAAAAAGGAAAAGAAAACACTTTCTTTGTTCATACAACTTTAATTCCTTATATATATGGTTCTGGCGAACTTAAAACAAAACCAACACAAAATAGT
>CANTWP010000092.1 GCA_947853245.1 uncultured Bacilli bacterium
TAACTTCATATTCTCCTTGTGGACTTAATTTATAAGCATTTGCCAAAGCATTACAACTATACAACAAATCTTCAATACATTTTTCAATATTTGTTCGCATATCATCAACTATTACAAAAGTATCATATAACGCCTTTTTGATTTCTGTTGCTGTAGCATTTGCTGTATTTGGTTCTGTTAGTATTCCTTTGCTAGTTCCTATCTCTTTTTCTAATCTAGAATATAATTCTTGTAATCTAGCATAATAAGAACTATCTCTTATTGCAGGATCAAAAACTTCCCAAAAGTCATCTTCTCCAGAATTAACTTTTCTATATAATCCATTTGTAGGAAGTGCATTAGCTCCACTAAACATAGTAGAATCAGCACCTACAAAAGCCTCTTTCAATTTATACTCTCTTATAATTTGTTTTAAACATTCTTGAATTTCTGCAATTGTACTTTCACATCCATAAGTTATAGGCACACCATAAAGATCATTTACTTTTCTATTATCTACTGGAGATTTCAACATACTAAACAAAACTCTATCACAATTTGTAATAGCAATAGCATCGCTTATATCATCCCAAAAACTTGGTTTTGATATTTCTGTTCCAGTTTCATCAGTATACTTTTGAGTTATAATACAATTCCCATTTTCAACATTATAGTTTGTCCATCTAAAGTATTTTTTAGAACTAGAGAAATTATTAATTGTTTTTATATCTGATAGAATAGTTGCTTCTACTATTTTATCTCCCTCTGTTTTATTTATAGATACTCTATTTTGACTTATCAAATCTACAATAAGTTTTCCGTTTGTTACTCTTGGTGCTAAGACAACACCACCTGTTCCAAATGACCTAGAAACTATCTTTTTCATCTTGTACCATAAGTTTTTTATAAAGTTATTTAATAATATACTTCTAGCATTTTTTTCATCTACACTGACCTTACTTTGTGTTACGACATATTTAGCCAGCTTATTGCTAAAAATAGCAGTATAGTTTATTTTTTCTATCGATTCATAATCTTCTGCATATTTATCATTAGTTTCATAATCTTCATTTCTTGTCTGTGTATCTTTGCCAAATAAAAACTTAATTATCTTTTGCCATATACTTTTAAACATTCCTATTCACCCTTTCTTCTCCATATTGGATTTAAACCATAACGTACACTATCAATACAGTGATTGTCTGCATCGATATATCCGCTTATGTAATTACCATCTTTATCCTGTTGATATTCATAAGTTGTAAATTCTTCTGCACACTTAGGACATCTTTTCGGATCTATAACTATTTTTGCTAATCCAGACAGCCATTTCATAGAATATTCCACACTATCAGGTCCTTTCTTTGCTCCACGCATTAAAGAACCATAACTTTGGAAATCTCCTATTGATTTTGGTTCTGCACTATCAGCTGTAATCAAATCCTCATCTTTAACACCTTTATTGTCTTTTAGATAATTCCAAACATCTTGATTACTCATTTTATTAACAACAAATTCATCAAATATATATAATGTCCTTTTGCTAGGTTGATAACACATATTAGTCCATGCTAATGGATCCGGATACCAACCAAAGTCCATACCTTGATATTTATAATCAAAGTTTTCTATTTCTTCATTTGTTATTTCTCTTAATTCGATATTTTCAAATACATTTCCGCCATCGCCAGTTTCTTCTCCTAAATATTCATTAGCATATACTTTAGGATTAACTTCTTTCATGTAATTTGCTTCATCTATAAAAGGTTGTCCAACCCATTCAACAGGTACATCTAAATATGTACTTCTATGAACATATCTACCTGGTTTTGGTATTTTCTTTTCTATATTAACGAAATGTCTTGATGACTTCGGTGTATTGTATACTCTAAATGTAAGGAAATCATTACCTCCACGTTTTACTGATTGGTCAATCTTTCGGACTTCATTCATTCCTGCCATTTGGTCAAATTCTTCATAAACGTGTAATGCGATATATTTATCTTTTGGAGGTTTTATTGATTTTATTTTTCCAGGATCATCAGCACCTCTAAAATAAATAACTTGACCTGTTTCTTTATTAATAATTTGTAGAGGGCTTGTTGTTCCTTTCCAACGGTCTTTTATTCCAGGAAATGATTCTTCTAATTTTTCAATTCCCCATAATATTTGAGCATATACTGAGTCTTTTAATGTATTTCCAACTTTACGGATACATATCGCACAATAACGTGGATTATTTTCTAATACTTCCATGAATTTTTCAGACCAAAAAGAGGACTTAATACTTGCACGTCCTCCCTCAAACCAATATTCATTATATTTTCTTTCATCTATCCATCTATTAACATCAACAAATGCTTTTCCTATATCTTTTGCTGGAATACTTATTGTAAGCTTGTTTTGACTATTTCTTAAATTCTGCATTTCAGAAAATTTTAATTCTTTATCAATCAATACCCCATAAGCACTCGCTAAGTCTTTAACATTTGTAAATGCGTCTATTTTTTCTACCTTTTCATCTATTGCATCAACTATTTTTGATATAACAGATAATCTCTTATTATTGGTCTTTGCAATCATATCAAGCATTGACTGAGTATTCTCTTCTTTTTTTTGCTCGCACTTCTTGACACTTTCTGTATCTTGCTTAACCCACTTTTTAACTGTAGTCGCTGATATTTTATGATTTTTTGCTACACGATTATAACTTTGACAATCAACATACTCTGCAACTATTTCTTTTCTTTCTTTATCAGTTAATCTAGGCATACTAACCAACTCACTAAATCTCTTTTGTTTTTAAATGTCCTGCAGATATTATCGGACTTAGGATCATCTATTAATCTATAATTAAAATTTATAACTCTACTTATTCTATCTTCTTTTGGTTTTTGTATTTCAATAAGAGATATATCATATTTAGAACTTAATTGTAATAATTTAATTCTTATCATTTTATCTAAATTCATTTTTATATCCCTCCTAAATACTATTTTCTTTTTTCTTCTTCCCTTTTCCTCTGTTCTTCGCATATCCTGTTTCTAGGACATCTTTCACACCTGTATCTGAAACAGTAATATACTTCTTCCTTTTTATTCTTTTTCATAATTACATCACTTCTTTATGTATCGTTTTGCTCCGCATTTTTTGCAAACATCTACATACTTATATTTGGAATTATTTATCTTATGTCTTGTGTCTATATGTTCACAATTTATTTGTTTTATAAACTGCTTTATTTTATTAATCATGTTTATCACCTTTTTTATAAAATAAAAAGAACTATCCTGTACGAGCAATAGTTCTTAGAAAACTAGGGCATCATTATACTACTATTAATGGAACTAATGACTTCAATAATCCCCTTACAAAAGATATTTCTTTTTCCTTGCAACTTACGGAAATTACACCTTATTTAACTGTGAATGGCGGTTCTTCCGTAGTTTGTACATCATCTACTCTTGGTAGAGATGTAATGCACGTTAAGTGCTAAATAAATCGTATCATTAAGTTGTAAAAAAGATAGGAGAGAAAAACCTCTCTTTCTATAAATTGCTTAATGACACTGCACCAAATAATATATTCGCTTTTAACATTATCACGTTCATAATGTCTTGACTGCTTTGTCTCTACGTAGGAACTTCATAATACAGCACTATTATGTCTAACCTTTACCCACGACTAGTTACTCTATATTACCCAGTGCACCGTCATCAAGACGATGCTTCTATTTAGACTGGAGATTTTATTGTGGAAAAAAACCAAATGAAACACTTTATAATTATTTCATTTTACTATATTATAACATGTATTTTCCAATATACAATCAAGGCAAATTCAAGCCATTTTCCTAATTTCGTCTATTTTGTCAAGAGGTGATAACAAATATGATAACTCATGAATTAATCTACCTTTATGATAATAAATCGTCTGTGTAGATGTATCAAATTCTTCTGCAATCTTTTCCACAGTATTTTTTTCAAAATAGAATTTTGTTATTATTCGATAATAATTATCTTTTTCAATTTCTCTTAAGCTTTTATTAATAAATTCTATTTCAGCATCTAGTTTTATTACAAATTGTTTTAATTCGTTAATTCTATTCTCTAATGTTTCATCTGTGTAATAATAATTTTGATCTTCTTCCTTTAATACAACTTTATTAGTTTTCATAATTAATTTACTTATCTTTTGTTTTTCTTCTTCTAGACTTTTTAATTCTTCCATTAATAATTCTCTAGATTTTTTTATTTTGTTATAGTTTTTTAAAATGTTTTCTGTTTTGGAATATGAATCCATTTCTCTTTTATTCATTCACACAACCCCTTTACTGTTTTAATTACTATGACAATATTCCTCTGCTCTATCTAAATTATAATAACAACTGTGTAATTCCCGGCCGATTTGTTGGCAATTTAGTTTTAATTCGTCATATTCTAGCTTCAATTGATTGTTTATATATTCTAATTCTGCTATACGATTATTTTTTATAATACCCATTAAACCAAATCCCCATAGTACGCCTAATATGAAGCATAATATTATTGCATATTTAT
>CANTWP010000093.1 GCA_947853245.1 uncultured Bacilli bacterium
CCCAAGCATGACCTAAATGTAATTTGCCTGTTACATTTGGTGGAGGTATAACTATACAATATGGTTTTTTACTTAAATCTCCACTTGTAAAATATCCCTTTTCTTTCCAATACTCATATTTATTTTCTTCTACCGCTAAATGATCATATTTCTTATCTAACATAATAATCCTCCTTAATATAAAAACTCACATCCTATAAGGACGTGAGTTACGTGGTACCACCTTAATTTATTGTATTTCTACAACCTTTATATTTATAACGTCTTTTATGACGAAATATCCTAATTACTTAGATATCCAACTCCCAAGCTACCTTCTTATACGTTATTTATCTATTTCCACCAGCCATAGACTCTCTATAAAACACTATATAATACTCCTCTTGTTCAAAGTATTTATGTGTATTATAAACTATTTTTATTATTTTTGCAAGCAATTAATCACCAATACGAGTAATTTTTACATAACCACTATCAGGACAAGTATTTTGTGAAATATCTGATTTATATATAACATTTGTTACATGATCAATAGAAATATCATTAATGCTACCAATATTATAAGCATGACCCCCGTTACTATCATAACTCAATATTACAGTATTAATCTTATTCTTCTCTGTTCTAATACTAGTTACACTATTATTATTCTTACCAACCATTATATAAAGTAAAATTCCTTGATATAATCTAACTTCACCACTAGCATAATTACCATTATTAGATGTATAAATTTCTAAATTATAAATACCATCCATAGGAGTAATAAATTGTTGCAAATCATTGTCAGTTGTATAACAAAATTCACTAACACTTTTCTTATTCTCTATTCCCTCTAATTTCTCTATAACATTTGTTTTCTGTTTATCAAATATAACTTTTCTAGATTGAAAATTTCCTAGTATCAATAATAACAAAATCAAAAATAAAGCTAATATAGAATATAATATTCCAGAAACTGCAAAACCTTTATTATTCATATTATCACCACTCTAATAATACAATAATAACTTAAAAAAAACAAGAAAATTCTTGTTATTATATATACTAATATAAAATCAATTTTAAATTTGTATTAACTTGATCATCATTTTCTATAGGTATTACAACAGTTTCTCTATTACCATCAGATATATATCGATTATTATTTAATAAATTAAAATTATGTTCTATATCAAAAGATTCACCATTATTATCATAAGCTCTAATTCTTTTTAAATAAGTTTTATCAAAGCTCTTATGAAAAGGAGATAACTCACTTTCCCAACCTACTCTTAACGTTGCTTCTGTCTTATAAGAAAAATTGTTATAATTTCCTTCTAATATATATTGAAAATTATCATGATTTTTAGAATAAGGTTCTCCAAAAGGAAGTGCTACCACAGGAATGTAATTATTACCAATAATACTTTCTAATTTTTGATACATACTACCAATTTCTTTAGTTGTTTGAATAGAACTAGTCTTAGAAAGAGAAGCATGATTACTAGTATGATTACCAATATCATAACCATGTTTAATTAACCATTTTAATATATCCTCATTATAATCACTTTGATTAAATAAACTATTATTTATGAAAAAAGTTGCAGTAACACCATAATCTGGATATTTTTGTTTATATTCTTCTAGTATCCCAACTGCACTATTAGGATCAATTATAATTTCACCATTTTCATCTTTACCAATTACTTTTATATTATTAGATAATCCATCATCAAAAGTAATAACAATAGGACTATAGCCCAATTTCACATCAATAGAGCCATTAATATAATCATTTAACCTAATCATACGATAACCATTTTGATAATAAAATTCTAAATCTTCTCTAAAAGCTTTAGCGGTTCTTTGATATCCATCTATATCAATATTACCACCTGTATATTTATTATCACTAATATCTTGAATTCCATGATACATCATTATTGGAACATTACCAAGTTCATTTACTTTATACTTTTTATATAATTTTTCCAAATTTTTTCCTAAGGAAACTACAACCTTTAATATATCTCCAGATTCAATTTTTGTATTTGGTGAAATACTTTGACTAATAACCTTTGTTTCTTCTAATAAATCACTATACTCTTTTTCAATTTCTAATTGTATATGATTTTTTTTACAATACTCTTCTACCAAAGATAAACTCTTATTAGTAAAATCAGGTAACTTCTTCTTATTATTTACATATAAGAATGTTAAAACTAAACTTACAACAAAAAATAATATAATAAGTTTCTTCATATAATCACCCATTATATTATTTACAATTTTTTGATATTGATACTAAACATTTGTCCATACAAAATAAAATAATTAGAATAAAATATATTAGGTGATTTTATGAATAATAACTGGTTTAATAGACGTGGTGGTTGGTGCTGTGGTTGTGGAATATGTTTAATAATTCTACTTTATCAAATTATTCTAACTTTCTTTGTACTAACTAGATTTAACATATTTTTAATATTCTTATTCTTTATATTATTAGGTTTCTTCTTTTTTCGTATAATATGGTGAAATTATACTTTCAGTTTTATAGATAAAATCGATCATTCTAGTTACATTTAAACAACAATCATATTCATTACCTATAAATTCTACTCTATCTGGTAAAGAAATCAATATAAATAATAACTGTCTTTCATCTTCTTGTAATGGATAACTTCTTTCATATCTCTTTAAAATAGAAGAAAACTCAATATCTAATCCATCATTTTTATAAAGTTTATATAAATCAAAGATAGGCATATCTATTCTAGATTTATCCCAACTAATTAAGTAAGAATTATCATTTCTAAAAAAATGATCTAATCTAAGATTGTTATGAATAATAACTAATCTTTTTTTTTGACTATTCTTAACTTTTTCATACCATTTATCTAATTCGTCTTTACAAAACGATAATGCTGAAAATATTTTAGTTATATTTCTCGCAAATAAATATTCTGCTGGACTTGGATAAACTTTAGTATCAATAATAGTGATGATATCATTATAATAGCTTTCTAAATAAGAAATATTATTATCAATATCTTCGTATATCTTTTTATATTCATCTTCCGTGACCTCTTTATAATGGGTTGTTTTATTGTGTAAAAGCGCTACCAAATCTATTAAATCAGCCATTTTTTGTTCTGTAGGAAGAGAATACTCATCAATATATTCAAAAATATCATAATCATCATCTCGTCTACTTAAATTTTTAGGATAATAACGAAATGATCTAGAATTTAAATAATAATAAATATCATCATTATGAACTTTTTCCTTCAAAACAAATTTACCATTATCAGTATCAACAATAAATGAACGGCCACTTTTTTCATATCTAGTTGGCCTTAAATTATACTTTTTTAAGGTATCATTTATTATCTTCATAGAAATATGGAATTATAATTTTATCACCAATAGATAATTCTTTCAAATCATTATATTTTTCTAATTCTTCTCTATTTATTTGATATTTAGTAATTATCTGTTCTAAAGAATCTCCTTCTCTTACAATATAGACTTTATAAGTACGATATTCTTCCTCTGTACTACCGAAATTTGAAAAAATTGATTTAGTATAATTTTCATCTTCAATACATCTTTCAGATGTTTCTTTTACTTCTTCTAACATAACATTTTCCACCTTTTCCTCACTTTTTGGGATTTCATTTGTCACAATACATTCACTTTCTTCCTTTTTTGAAACTTCTTCGATTGTATTATTTTCTTCTACTGTATCATCTATATCATTATTTCTATCACTCGGAATTACTTCGTCTAAATCTTCACTTTCCTCAAGTTTGGTAGTCACATCTTCTTCTACAGCTGGTTCTTTTAAGTCTTCTTCTAATTCTTTAATATTAACATATTTCATTGGTATTTCATTAATAATATCTTCTTCCTCTAATTTATCTAATAATACATCTATATTTACTTCTAATATTTTAGAATCAATCACTTCATAATAAAAATCATCTATATTAATTTGAACTTTATCTAGTTTATAACGTTCATTAAGTTCAATATCACAGGGTATACAAAATTCAAAGGGATCTGTTGATATACTCGATTCTGTCATCTTATAATCACCGCTTATAATAAAATCCCCTTTGATCAAATTATCACTAGTAGGCGCTAAAGTATGTTCTAAAGAAATACTAGTAATTTCTCCTACATTATTCTTAAAATAAATTTGTTTTTTAAATGGTATTATCTTTTTCATAGTTCCTCCAATCATTATAATATATGAAAAAAACAAAACAGTTATTCACCATTTTGTTATTTAAGAAAACTATTTAATCTTTTTAATTCTTTCATAAACAATTTATATTCTTCTTTATGCACAACTTGTCGATTTTCTTTTAATAAATCGATACTGTTTACTACAACCTCTTTGGTCCTTAATAAAAATTTCTTATCTTGAAAAATTTGTGGATAAGCATCAATAATATCATATAAACCAGAAATATAATATCCTATATTTTTAGAAAATAAAGGAAGTGCTTCTTTCTTAAATTCTTCAGCATTTTGTAAATAATAATAAACAACATAGAAACAGAAGGCTGTGCATAAATCTTCCAAATTTATATCAGTTATAGTTGAAATAACTTTATCTTTAGAGTTATTTTCTTCATAAACTAATTCTATTAATTTAATATCCGATGAATTAATAAAAGAAATACAACTATTAATTCTATCTATAATAGTACTCTTTTCAAGTGTTGTTCGATATTGATAATTAAAACGGATATCATTTAACACCATAAGTAAACTATTTTTTCTTGCATTCGTTGGTATTAAACGTTTATTATCTTCATAAATATAATTAAATGTAGATAAAAACTTATTTATAAATTCTTCAGTTAATAATATATCTAATACACCGGGGATATTTCTTAAATGAGAATAATTATCTGTAAATAGTAAAGCATCTAATAATTTTTCTTCATAAATTTTATTTAAAATATCTTTCATTTATATATCCTTTCAAATATTTCTTTATAATTTTCCACAGGAATTATTTCTATATTATTTAATTGCTCTTTTGAAATATTTTCTATCTCTTTGATATTAGCCTTAGGTATAAATAAAGTATCAATTTTATTTTTTAATGCTACTTCTACTTTATTTTCAATATTTCCAACGGGTAATATTTCACCTAAAAGAGATATTTCACCAGTCATAGATATATTATTAGGAATAATTTGTTTTTTAAATATACTTATAATTGCGGTAGCAAGGCAAACTCCAATACTGGAACCATCTTTAGATATATCATATCTTGGTAAATTAATGTGAATATCATTATTAATTAACTCTTTTACATCAATTCCAAATTCTGCAGCATGAGCTTTAATATAATTAAATGCTACCAAAGCACTTTCCTTTATTTCTCTGCCAACATTTCCTGTTAAATTTAAATTACCAGAGCCATTAAAATAGTTAACTTCAACCGCGAAGATATCGCCACCATTTAAAGTATATGCTAAAGCATAAGCCTTACCAATCATCGGTTGTGTTATTGACAAATAGTTTACTATTCTTTTACCTAAATATTTTGAAATATTATCTAAAGTAATTTTAATACTACTTACTTTAATATTGTTAATAACAATTGATTTAACAATTTTACGAATTATTTTAGATATCTGTCTTTCTAATTCTCTAACTCCATTTTCCTGCGTATAATATCTAATTATTTCTACAATAGCATCTTCACTAAAATTAACATAATCAATATTTAAATTATGTTCTAAACATATATTAGGAATTATATGCTTTTTACAAATCTGTAACTTTTCCGATTCAGTATATCCATCTATATAAATAATTTCTAAGCGGTCTTTTAAAGCTGGTGGAATATCCTCTACTTTATTAGCCGTTACAATAAACATTACATCTGAAAGATCATATTCTTCTTCTATGTAATTATCACTAAAATGTTTATTTTGTGTCTTATCTAAAACTTCTAATAATACATTAACAGGATCGCCCTTAACATCTTTACCCATTTTGTCAATTTCATCTATCAAAAATACTGGATTACTACTACCGCATCTTTTTAATCCTTGAATAATTCGACCTGGAGCGGCTCCAATATAAGTTCTTCTATGTCCCACAATTTCAGCTGGATCATTAACACCACCAACTGTTATCTTAACAAATTTTCTATTAATACTATTAGCAAGATTATAGGCAAATGTTGTTTTTCCTACCCCCGGAGGTCCTATTAAACATAATACTGGACTACTTACATTATTTGACATTCTTTTTACAGCGAGATATTCAATTATTCGACTTTTTGCTTCATCAATCCCATAATGTTTTTGATTTAAAGTACACATTACATCATGTAAATTATTATTATCAATAGTTTTTTTATTCCAAGGTAATTTTAATAAATAATCAATATAATTTCTAACTACTCCAAATTCAAAAGAAGCAGTCATGTTTTCATATCTTCTTATTTCTTCTTGTAATCTTTCAATAACATAATCTGGTGCATCTAATTTTTTAACAGCACTAGTCAAAACACTAATATCATCATTGATAAGTGAAGAATCTCCTAATTCTTCTTGTAACATCTTAATTTTTTCTCGCAATAGATATTGTTTCTGATTATCTTCTATTCCACGTTGAATTTTTAAATCAATATTTTTTTCAATATCAAACTTTTGTTTTTCACTATATATATCCGCTAATAACATCTCAAAACGACGAATACTATCAAATTCCTTTAAATATTCTAATAAGCGTTCATAAGATAATGGTAAATTAGGAACTATTAAATCTGTCATATCTTCCAAATTATTTATATTAGCTATATCTGTTAAAAAACTATTACTTATATAAGGAACTGTATGAACACATTCTTCCAATTCTCTATATAATTTTTTTATTAAGATTTCTTCTTCTTGATTAGACACCATTGGATTAGAAACATTAGATATAATACTTTCTAATATTTCATCTGGTCTATTTAAATTCAAATATTCATGAATAAAAGCACGACTAATACCTTTTATTATAACTCTTGTTTTTCCATTAGGTAAATCAATTTTATGAATGATTTTAGCAATCACTCCAACATTAGATAAATCACTTAATTTAGGAGCTTGTTCTAATTTATTTAAGTTATATGAAATCAAAATAGTATTGTCATGAAAAAATTCTGCTTCACTAATAATATTTTTACTGATTTCATTATCAAATTCTAATTTTACTTCACTCTTCGGAAATAAAATATTATTATTTAAAAGTACTGTTGGTAAACTAATCTTCATGCTAAAATCACCACTCACTAAATTGTTTTCTATTATATAGCAAAAGATTAGAAAAGTCTATTACTTTTCTAATTAAATAAAATTTATTCTGTTAATAAGTTATCTAAGTTAACTACTCTGTATCCTTTAGATTTAATATAATCTAAAGTTGTGGCTAATTCTTTCGAAGTGTTTTTATTAATACTAATAGAAATAATACTTCCAGATTGAATATTTTTCATTAAAGTAGCTAACAAATTATCATTGATCACTATACTTGGTAATATAGTATATTCCTTATTTTTAGAACAACTTTCTAGCAATTTTGTATTTTTTTCTTCACTATAACAATAATGATTAATTTGTTTTGTATTAATTTTAATAATCGATTTAAATAAATCATTATTATCATCATATTTTAGTTTTCCGAAATTATATCCAGATCCAGACATATCTTTTATTTTATTAATATTAGAACTAGCCCAATCTGATGATACAAAAAAATTAGCTTGCATTTTATTCTTATTTAATAGCGCAACTATATCATCTATTTTTTGATTATTATCAATCTTAAAAATAAGAGTTATCTGTTTTTTACTACGATTACCACTTACTACATATTTATCATAGTTATCAGTAAGAGATACCTCAGGAAGGATTGTTTTATAAACCATTAAATTAGTTTTATAAGAGCCAACTTTTTTCATGGCTTGATAACTCTCTTCAATATCAACTACTTTACCACTTATCCCCGGTATAATCTCATCATTAAGTATCTTTGCATCAATACTAGCATATTCAAAAGTTTCTCTATTTTCCTTTAAAGAAGTCATAATTTCATCATTATCCTTCATTATAGTTGAAGTTTTTTCAGTTAATATAAAGCTAAAACAGATTAAAACAGTTAAACCAATCATCTCTAAAGTTTTTTTCAAATACATCACCCATTTAAATATATGAAATAAATATCTAAAATCACACAAATTTAATAAAAACATACCATATTATGAAAGGAGAATTATGATGAATCCAAATAACTATAATTACAATCCAGGTTATCCAATGAATAACAATGTTAACTATCAAACAAGGCCAAACGTGAATAATATGAATCAAGATGAACGTTTAATCGGAGGGGGATTTGCTTTTCCATTTTTATTAGGAGGAGTAACCGGGGCAGCTATAGCACCAGCTTTCTTTGGTGGCTATAATCGTCCTTATTATAACAATTATTACTATCCACCATATAGACCTTACTATCCAGTTCCTTATTATAGATAAAAGGTATTGAAATTCAATACCTTTTTAATTTATCAATTCTATTTTTCTTCCTATTGTTCCAGCACTATTTCCTCCTAATAAGACTTCAGTTGGTACTGTAATTGTAGTATTAGCAGGTATAATTACTTCCCATACTTTTTCAAAATTATTATTCGTATGCCATTTACCAATAATATTTCTTTTATAATAATAATTTATATTATTATTCTTTGGAAATGCTACTATAGCTGAAGCAAGATCAGCATTATTAGCATAATAAGAATTTATGTAGTAAGCAATTCTTCTAGTACTGTTTGATGTGTTATTAATAATAATATTTTCAGTATAATGTACTGCCCAATTGCCCCAGTTACTTACTGTATTGTTATATGTTATAGGCTTAATACAATCTGTACCTATTCCATTACCAAGTAAGTCATGTGTATACCAAGAATCTCTCTCATTAGAATTATTACTATATTTTACATTTAAAGGCCCTTTAGGAGTATTATCAGTTATAGTAAATTGTACATCTGAAGTTAAATATGGTAATTTATTATAATATCCAGAATAAACTAATCTATTTTCATTACTATCCACATAATTATCACTTGTATCATAAGATGCTTTTGGTATACTAGAAGAATTATTAAAAATAAATGCTTCTACATTTAACTTATTGCTGGAAGTTACATTTAAAACTCCATCAATTACTGAAGTAGGAATAAATCCATTTGGTAAAGATGTTGTAAAATTACAAGCCCAATCAGACCAACCAGAGCCAGTTGAATAAACGTTTAAATATATCATAACACTACTATAGGGAGCCACTTCAAATGATTTTCCACTTAACTTACATGTTGAAAAACCATAATACTCTTTCCAAGTATCAATATATATATCACCATTGCCACGAACGATGCTTGAACCACATTTATTAATTTTTAAAGTTACAGAACTATCATTGGGATTATAAAATCTAATACCATATTTCATTTTCATAGAAACTTCTTCATTAACATAGTGTTCATAGTAAATTTCAGCTGTACCATTAATAAAATTACTATAAATAGATTTACCACTATTATCAGTTAAATACTTGCTAAGTATTTTTTCTGGATTATTAATAAATATCCACTTACCATTAGTATTTGAAATAAACTCGTAATTAATTATCGGCGAAGTAATACTTTGAACGACTGCATAATATTTCGCTTTTAAAGTCAAATTTTGATTAACCGATTGATCAAAATTATACATACTATCATTTAAATACCAACCAATAAACTCATAACCGGATTTTGTTGGTGAATTTGGTTTGCTCGCTTTATTACCAGCTTCTATAGTTTGATCACTTATATTACCAGTTCCACCATCTAAATCAAACTTAACAGTATAATATGTTGGAGCCAATTTTATCCAAGATGCAATCAATTTTATATCAGATGTTACAGGTATATTAAATGAATATAAATTGTCATTTAAATACCAACCATTAAATGTATATCCTTGTCGTTGTGGAGTTCTAGGAGCAGTAACAATATTTCCTTTTTCCACAGTTTGTTTTGCAATAGTACCACTTCCACCGTTTAAATCAAACTCTACTTGATATCTCTCTGTCTCTTTTAATGACCATTTTGCTGTTAAAACAATATTTTGATTTACTGGAGTATTAAAATCATATAATTTATCATTTAAATACCAACCAATAAATTCGTAACCTAGTTTAGTTGGATTGTTAAGTGGTTGTATAGCTAAAGAAGATTCTATTACAATTTGCTCTTTAAATTTACCAGATCCTCCATTTAAATCAAACGTTACTTCATATTTATTTGAATGAGAAAGTTCTAAATTTTCATTACTAGCACTTATTACGGTTTGGGTAGCAATAACAAAATTATATCCATCAAACACCCTTGCCTTAACAATCATATCTTTATCAATTTCAATTTTCTCTACTTGATTAGAGGTTTTATTCCAATTGCCATTATCAATTTGATACTCAAAGACATAATTATCAACATCATTAGGATAAACAATAGTTAATATTTTATCATTAATTTCAAAAGTTGGAAGCGGTAATTGTTTCAACGATATAATTGCATTTGCTTCAAACATTCCTTGTGATGTATAAGCAATAACTTTTATACGATAAACATCATATAATAATCCAGAATAAATATTATGGTTTAAATTTGATTCTTCTATTTTTCTATCATTTAGGTAATATTCATATTTATATACTAATAAATTCTGACTTAATACTGAAATATCTATTAAATTCGATGTAACTGAATTTAACACAATAGATAGTTTTTTCTGTATTAATTTTGATTTTTCGTTATCTGAAAAATTTTCTAAATATTCTGTATGAACTTTATCATTTGAATAATAAATATAAATTAATCCTTCAAAAGGATTCCCTGTTAGATTATCAATATACATAGTTTTACTATTATCATTACCCTTTAAATATCCATTAGTTACTAAACTATCCACACTAATATACATCTCATACCCCGACTTAAAGTATTCAATATTATCTAATCCATATTTATAAGCAGACATACGAATATTCTTAATTAAACCTTCATGTATTTTAGTTGGAACATTTTTATTAATAATAAAAGATACACCAAAGAATAATGACACACAAATTATAACACCTATTATAATAATAACATTTTTTTTATTAAAAAAGTTTATAATCACCCACCTCTTTTCTTTTTAAGTTTACCTAAAAAGAAGCTATCTAGCTTCTTCTACGGCCCTGGTTTCTCTAATGACTGTAACTTTAATAGTACCAGGATATTGCATTTGTTCTTCTATTTTGTTCTTGATATCACGAGCTATTTTATAACTAGCTAAATCATCAATCTTTTCTGGTTCAACTATAATACGAAGTTCTCTACCAGCCTGAACAGCATAAGTCTTATCAATACCTTCAATATCATTAGCAATAGCTTCTAATTCTCGAAGACGTTTGATATAATTTTCTAACGAATCGTTTCTTGCACCAGGACGTGAAGCAGATAACACATCAGCGATTGCTACTATTTCTGAAATAACACTTGTTGCATCCTTATCACCATGATGAGATTCGATCGCATTAATAACAACTTCATTCTCTTTATATTTTTTAGCTAAATCAGCACCAATCGCAATATGACTACCCTCAATCTCATGATCGATAGCTTTTCCAATATCATGTAATAATCCAGCTCGGCGTGCTAATGTTTCATTTTCACCAAGTTCAGCTGCGATTAATCCAGATAAATGGGCAACTTCAATTGAATGTTGTAATGCATTTTGTCCATAGCTAGTTCTAAAATATAATTTACCAATGATTTCTACAAATTCTGGTTCCATCTTGGTAATTCCTAATTCAAATAAAGCATTTTGTCCATATTCTAATACTTTTTCATGCATATCTTTAGAAACTTTATCGTATAATTCTTCAATACGTGTTGGATGAATTCTACCATCCTTAATCAAAGTTTCAATAGTAACTCTAGCAATCTCCCTACGTAAAGGATCAAAGCTAGATAAAACTATGGCCTCTGGTGTATCATCAATAATCAAATCAACACCGG
>CANTWP010000094.1 GCA_947853245.1 uncultured Bacilli bacterium
AGTTTTTATAGTAATGCTACTACTGATTTCGAATATAAATTTCCATTTGGTTGGGGTGAACTTTGGGGTGTAGCAAGTCGAACTAATTATGATCTTAGCAGACATATGGAAGTATCGGGAGAAAATTTAGAATATTTAGATCCAGAAACAAATGAAAAATATATTCCATATGTTGTAGAGCCAAGTTTAGGTTGTGATCGTATGGTACTTGTTACATTATGTGATGCATATCATGCAGAAACTTTAGAAAATGGAGATACTAGGGAAGTTATGAAATTCCATCCAACTCTTGCTCCAATTAAAGTAGCAGTTTTACCATTGGTTAAAAAATTTCATAGTGAAAAAGCTAATGAAATATACGCTAATTTAAGTAAAGTATTTATGACAACTTATGATGAATCAGGAAACATTGGTAAACGTTATAGAAGACAAGATGTAATAGGAACTCCATTTTGTATAACTATCGATGATGAAACATTAAATAATAATACTGTTACAGTAAGAGATAGAGATACTATGGAACAGGTTACTATTTCATTAGATGAATTAAAAAAATATATTGCTGATAGAATTAGATTTTAACAATAAACTGCATTTTTGCAGTTTTCTTTTGTTTGAAAACTAGCGTGTTATGTTGTATAATAAATTATATTGAGTAGGTGTGATATGACAAACACTAAGAAAAATTATATATATAATTTAACATTAAATGTTTCCAATATATTATTTTCTATAATTTTACTACCAGTTCTTTCTAGACGACTTGGGAGTGAACAAATTGGAATTTATTCTTATACTAGTTCAATAGCCGCATACTTTATGCTATTTTCTCTATTAGGAATACAGAATTATGGTAATCGTTTAATAGCAAGCACAAAAAATGATAAACAAGAAAAATCACGACAATTTTTTAGTCTTTATATTTTGCAAATGATTATGTCGTTATTAGTTATAATTGTATATTTGAGTTATGTATTTTTCTGTGATATTGATCATAAATCAATTGCATTAGTTCAATCAATATATTTGTTATCAGCAATGTTTGATATTAGCTGGTTTTTCTATGGTAGTGAAAAATTTAAACCAACTTCTGTTGTTGGCGCTGTTACTAAATTTATATATTTAGTACTAACGCTAATATTTGTAAGAGATTCAGGGGATTTATCAATATACGTTTTGATAATGGGGATTTATACTATATGTAATAATTTATTTTTATTTCCATTATTAAAAAATAATCTTGTTAAAGTTAAAATCACTAGAAAAGATATTATCAAACATTTAAAACCATGTCTAATTTTATTTATACCTGTTATAGCGGTTAGTATTTATAAAATAATGGATAAAATTATGTTAGGTAATATTGCTGGCACAACAGAAGTTGGCTTTTATGAACAAGCAGAAAAGATTATTAGTATACCATTACAATTAGTTAGTGCTTTAGGTGTAGTAATGTTACCAAAAATGGCAAATATTATTTCAGAAAGTAGAGATACCGATGTTAAAAGATATATTTTAAAATCTTTAGATTTTATTATGTTTCTAATTATACCAATAGTTTTAGGACTTATTTGTATTTCAGATACTTTTGTGCCATTATTTTTAGGACAAGAATTTAGTAATTCTAGTATTTTATTAAAAGGATTAGCTATATCGGTGATTTTTGTTACTTATGGTAATGTTATTCGGACACATTATATAATACCTAAATGTTTAGATCATATTTTAGTTGGTTCAGTTTTATCTGGTGCGATAATAAATCTTATATTAAATATATTATTAATTCCACATTATGCTGCCTTAGGTGCTGTTATAGCTACTATTGTAGCGGAATTTATGGTAGTTTTATATCAAACTATATATTTGTGGAAAAATTTAGAGGTAATGAAATATTTAAAATGTATTTTTATATTTATAATAAAAGGTGTTATTATGGCTATTTGTGTAAAACTAGTTGATTTAATATCATTAGACATAGTATATGTTAAGTTATTTTTACAAATTTTAATTGGTGTTATATCCTATGCATTTTTAAATATAAATCATATTAAAAATTTATTACAAGATATTCGATTTCGACATTAATATAAAGTGATTATTAATAGGCAAGATGTATTTTTTTATTAAATATGATAAAATTATATTGGAGGGATAAAATGAAAAATATTAAAAAGTTCTTATTTGTGCTATTATTATGTATGCCCTTAGTATTTGTAAATGCTAAAGAAGAGGAGTTGAATACGTTACCTGAAGAAATACCAGTTATAGAAGATGCTGATTATAAAGCTGGTGACACAGTAACTACTGAAGGAAATTTTTTTGGTAGTGCATTTTATGCTGGAAATAATATAACTTCTAATTCTATAATTGATGGTATTGGTTTTTTAGCGGGTAATAATGTTACTATTGAAGGAGAGCAAGATTACTTAATAACAGCGGGAAATAATATAACTGTAAATGGTGAAATTAAAAGAGATGCCATCATAGCGGGTAATACTATTAATATAACAGGCAATATTAAAAGAGATACTATCATAGCGGGAGCCAGTGTTACAATTAGTGGTAACGTTGATCGCAATGTTAAAATTTATGCTTCAGAAATAACTATTAAAGGAAGTATTAAAGGAAATGTTGAAGTAAATGCAGGAATTATTAATATAGAAGAAACGGCTGTAATAGAAGGTTATTTAAAACATAATGATAATGCAACTATAAATAAAAAAGAAGGTTCAACAGTTGGTGAAATAAAATTATATACAGTTCGTAAAAACCAAGAATTTAAAGTAGTTTTAAAAAATACTATTTATAATTTTCTAACTAGTTACGCTAATCTACTTATAGTAGCGCTAGTGCTTACTTACTTATTACCAAGAACATTTACTATGTTAAAAACTGAATATACTAAAATTAAAGCAGATGATTATCTTAAATTGTTTGCTAAAGGAATGTTATTCTTAGTGATGCTACCATTTCTTTCGATGATATTGCTATTATCTAGTGTTGGTTTTGCTCTTGGTTTAATTGTTTTAGCATTGTATTTTATTTTAGCTTATATATCTATAATTTTTACTGGTTATTTAGTAGGCGAAGTAATTGGCAATAAAATATTTAAAAAAGATAATAATAAATATTTAAATTTATTAGTTGGTATTTTTGTTATTAAGTTATTAGAATTAATTCCTATTATAGGGTCAGTTATATCAATTTTAAGTTTATTTGTAGGACTTGGAATTATAGTTGAAAAATTAATAATTAAAAAGAAATAAAAGCATTTTATGCTTTTTTTATGTTTTGACAAAGAATATAAATCATGCTATACTGATATAGTCACAAAATTTAGTGAAGGTGGTAATATGAAGATTAACAGTGTTAATTTAGAAATAAGTGCAGTAAGACGTAGCCAATATCCAACTGATAATAAACCAGAATTTTTATTAGTTGGTCGTTCAAATGTAGGTAAAAGTAGTTTTATTAATACTATTATTAATCGAAAGAATTATGCTAGAACATCTGCTAATCCAGGAAAAACGCAAACTATTAATTTTTATCTGATTAATGATGAATTTTATTTAGTTGATGCACCAGGATATGGATTTGCTAATTTAAGTAAATCTAGGCAGA
>CANTWP010000095.1 GCA_947853245.1 uncultured Bacilli bacterium
TGTTATTACTCTTAGTCATACAATCTATCTTCTATTATTGACTTAATTATACATTATTATGAATATTTTTTCAATAGTATATTATTACCTTTCATAATATTAAAAAAGACATATCAACATATATAACAATTATATTTTAGATATTACTTTAAGTCTTTTAATAACTTTCTTTTCAATTCTAGAAATATAAGACTGACTAATACCTAACATACTAGCAACCTCTTTTTGAGTCTTTTCTTCTTTACCAAACAGTCCATAACGAAGTATCATAATCTGTTTATCACGTTCATTTAGTTTTTCTATTTCTTGATATAATTCCTTACGATCATTTTCATTTTCAATACCTTGAGTTACCACATTAGCATCTGTTCCTAAAATATCTTCTAAGTGTAATTCATTACCTTCCGCATCATAACTTAAACTATCTTCAAAACTCACTTCACCTTTTCTTTTCTTATTTTTTCTTAAAAACATTAATATTTCATTATCAATACAACGTGATGCATAAGTAGCAAGTTTAATATTTTTATCAGATTTATAAGTGTTTATTCCCTTTATTAAACCAATAGTACCTATACTTACAAGATCCTCTAAATCAACACCCGTATTTTCATATTTTTTTGATAAAAATACTACCAATCTTAAGTTATGTTCTATTAATTTACTACGAGCTAGTTCATCACCAGAACTAGCTAGTTCTACATAATAAGACTCATCTTCTTTAGAAAGCGGTTCTGGTAACTTATCAGCACTACCTACAAAGAAAATTCCTGCTTCTAAATTAAATATTCTTAATATTTTATTCCAAATTTTCTTTAACATATTCCCTCCTGTATTATATTTGGTAATATACAATCAACACCATCTATTCTAATTAATTCTTCTGAAATACCTATTAATACTTGAAAATTATGCCCATCTATTTCTACTTTTTTTGGACAAATACATTTTATAATACCATGATTTCCTATTGTCTGATAAGGAACCATAATATTAAAATCGTTAATATTTTTTATAAATTTCTTATTAATAAACAAAATCGACCGGTTAAAATAAGGATCTACTATCTTATTACCAGTATCTAAATAACCAGTACAAGTAATTTTTTCATCAGATAAATATATAACAACATTATGATAATGACTATAATTATATTTTAAAGATCTATTTTGTTTTATATAAATATATAAAATTATAGGTGATATTATAATTAAAATAATAAAATTAATGCTTAATCCATTATGAAAAAAAATAAGTCCTTCATTTTTATAAGAAAATTCTATATTTAAAAGATATAAAAATCCTCCTAGAAGAATACTAGATGTATATAAATATAAAATATTTTTCAAAAAATAAACTCTATCATGAAAACCAAAGCCGATAATAATCATACCAATGCTAATAAATATTTTTATAATAAATAAGGTTAAAGATGTCATTCTAAAAAATAATAATAATGTACTTAGACTACCAAAGAATGCTCCTAACATTAATCTATAGATCTTAACTTTTCTTTTTAATAGAATTGATACTGTTAGAAGAAGCATAAAGTCAAAAACAAAATTTAAAAATAAAACTAAGTCAACATATATTTTCATGTCATAACATCACCACAAACATTATAAAAAAACAACATGAAATATCATGTCGTTTTGTGAGTTTTAAAATTAAAATCCTCTTTTTCTTAAAATTGTAGGAATTACAAAATCATCATCGTCATCACTATCATCATCATTATCAACTTTAGATCTTATATCTTCTCTTCTTACATTATCATTTTGATTTTGTGATTTAGGTGTATTTTCAAAACCTGTTGCTATAACAGTAACAATAATTTCATCATTTAAGTTTTCATTGATCACCGCTCCAAAGATTGTATTAATATCTGTGTTAGCACTAGAACGAATTACTTCAGCAGCTTCTTCTACTTCAAATAAAGTTAAATTAGCACCACCAGTTACATTTATAATTGCATCTGTTGCTCCACTAATGCTAGTTTCTAGAAGTGGACTTTCAACAGCTTGACGAGCGGCTTCAGTAGCACGATTTTCTCCTACACCTATTCCAATACCAATAAGTGCATTACCACGTTTTTCCATAACTGTTTTAACATCAGCAAAGTCTAGATTAATAAGACCCGCTACGGCAATTAAATCAGATATAGATTGAACACCACGTCTTAATACGTTATCAACTTCTTTAAATGAATCTAAAAGTGGTGTTGTCTTATCGATCATTTCTCTTAAACGATCATTTGGAATAACAATTAGAGTATCAACATGTTTTTTTAATTCCTCTAATCCAGCAATAGCTTGTTCCATACGTTTTCTACCTTCAAATGAGAATGGTTTTGTAACAATACCAACCGTTAAAGCACCTAATTCTTGGGCAATAGATGCAATTACTGGAGCAGCACCTGTTCCTGTTCCACCACCCATTCCGCAAGTAACAAATACCATATCAGCACCATCTAAAGCAGCTTGAATTTCTTGCTTTGATTCTAAAGCAGCTTCTTTACCAATCTGAGGATTGGCTCCAGCCCCAAGTCCATTTGTAAGTTCTGTTCCTATTTGTATTTTAATTGGAGCTTTAGAATTATTTAATACTTGCAAATCAGTATTTGCAACTATAAAGTCAACTCCTTTTACTCCCGATTCAATCATTCTATTAACAGCGTTATTTCCGCCACCACCTACACCAATTACTTTTATTTTTGCTAATTGATCCATTTCTAATCCACCAAACATTGTCTAATCCTCCTTGTTATTTATTGTTCACTGAAAAAATAATTAAATAATTTGCCTAAAGTTGAATCTTCTGAAACATTACTTAAGACTCTTTTCTTCGTTTCTGCCATTTCTTCTCCATCAGAAGTACTAATCATTGAATAATCTTTTCCTTTTAGTTTTAATTTATTAATGAAATATACTATATTTCCAATACAAACAGAATATTTGTTATTTCTAATTCCTACTAATCTAACATTACCAAGGGTAGCTGTTTGCATTATATCTTCTAAAGCATATTCAAAATGCGCCATATTAGTAATACCACCAGTTACTATTGTATAATCTATTTTATGGTCAGTTAAAATCTTAATTTCATTACCAGCCAAATTAAGAATTTCTTCTAATCTAGACATTACAATTTCTGATACTTCTAACTGATTTAACACTAACTTTTCTCCAACTTCATTTACTACTTCAAAAGTTTCATTAACACTTGCATATTTTTTATGAGATAAAGCAAACTTTTCTTTTATAAGTCGTGCATTACTTGAACTGATTTTATACATATAAGCTAAATCGCCATCTACAGTTTTAGCCCCTATTGCAATAATAGAGCATTTTACAAGAATTCCTCTATTATATAAAGATATAGTCGTAGTTTCTTCACCGATATCAATAATAGCTCCTACTTGACTATCCATCTCTTTAGTTTTAAAAGCATATATATCGCCAATTGGATTTAAAGAAATATCAACAACCTCTAAACCAGCCATATCTAGCAAACTAACTACTGAATAAATATTCTTTTTAGGCGTTGTAACCATAATAGATCGCGAATTTAATATTTTACCAAATAAGCCTTTTGGATCGCGAACACGTTCTTGCTCATCAACCGAAAAGTCAATTGGAAGCATTGTAACTACTTCTTTGCCAGGTTCTAAATTATCTTTAACAGACTCCTGCAATACTCTTATAATATCGTCACCAGTAACTAGACCTTCACTACTTTGAATACTAGTACTCGCTTTTACTAAATCATATTCAGAAAAATAAGCGGGTACTGAAGAGATTACCTTTTTAATTTTTATTCCTAACATTGCTTCTATCTCACTTATTGCTTTTTTTAATGATGTAGAAGCTTTTTCTAAATCAGTAATTAACCCTTTTTTTATTCCATTAGACTTAACAGATGTAGCAGCAAGTAAGTTTAACTTACCTTTATATAATTCACACACGATTACTTTTATAGCGTCAGAACCAATGTCAACACTAGTATATACATGCTTCACTATATCATCTCCCACAGTCTACCACAATTATACTATAAAAACGAACAAAAGAAAAGAAAATTATTAAAAACATCTTTATTTTTTATATACTTTTTTATATGCATATAAAAAACTTTGAATATTTTTTATTCAAAGTCATTAATAACTACTCTGCTAATATTTTAAAATATTCCCCAGAATCTAAATATAAGATTCCTTTTTTAGAACCAAATTTCTTAATTATATCAAGATAATTATTTATACTTTTAAATTTATCTAACGTTAAATAAACATAGTTACCATCATCCATAAACAATAGAAATCTCTCACTATCGACATCATTTGGATCATATTTGATTTCCGAAATTCGTTCTAAAACATCATTATCAACTAAAATCATATTTTCAAAAAAACTATAATATACAGTATCTGGTATATAATTTATTACAGTTGGAACTATATACTGATTTTCTGTTGTACTACCATCTAATAAAACAGTAGCACTTTTATTAGAATCATAAAAAATAGGCCTATTCTCTGTCACTTCAATATAAATACTTGTAAACATCTTTTTAGTAACATTAACACTTTTAATCATCTGATTATTAGTTAATTTTCTTTTAACAGAAAATGATGTTGCTTGATAAGATTTAGGATAATTAGAAATACCCGCTATATCAATTATTTCTTGTTCACTTAAATAATAGTTATTACTAACATATATATTAGTTATTTTTAATTGCAGAAAAAGAAATATTAATATAACTATAACCAATATTACAGATAAAAATATCATGACATTCTTATATTTTATTTTTCTTTTTTTAACATTAATCTTTTTTTCCTTTTTTCTGGAACTAGTAATTCTTTTTGTCATAATATCACCTATTCAACAAACTCTTGTTCAATCTTTAATTCAATATTATATTTTTCTTTTACTTTACTTTGAACTTCTCTAATAAGTTCTTTTACATCTTCTCCGGTTGCTCCACCAGTATTTACAATGAAATTAGCATGTTTATTACTAACTTCCGCTCCACCTATACGTTTACCTTTATAACCTATTTCTTCAATTAAATGACCAGCAAATTCACCTGCTGGATTACGGAAAACAGAACCTGCTGATGGAAACTCTAATGGTTGGCTAATCAAACGACGTTGCTTCCTTTCTTCGATCGTTTCCATTATTTCCTCTTTATTACCTTTTCTTAAAACTATTGTAGCTTCTAAGCAAATATAATCCTTATTTTTTTGAAGAAATGAAGAACGATAATGAAAATCTAAATCTTTATTATATAATGTTTTTATTTTAAATTCTGGAGTTAAAACTTTAACTTCACTTATAATATATCCCATGTCACTTTTATAAGCACCAGCATTCATATATACAGCTCCACCTACTGAACCTGGAATACCAGTAGCAAACTCTAATCCCGATAATCCCATTTTACACATTTTTAAAGCTAAACGCATTAAAGAATAACCCGCTCCAACTTTAATAACTGTATCATTAATACTTAGATCATTAAAAGCATCTAACTTAATAATAACTCCATCAAAACCTTTACTACTAAATATTACATTAGAACCATTACCAAGGATCATATATTTAACTTCTTTTTCTTTTAAATATTTAAGTAATTTAATAAGTTGTCTCTCAGTTTCTGGGAAGACCATAAGTTTTGCTACTGAACTTATTTTATAAGTATTATATTTAATTAAATCAATATTTTCTAAATACTTTCCACACTTTAGATTCTTAATTTCCTTAACTATATTCATTCTACTTCTCACCTATTATTTTCTTTATATTTTCATATATAATTGTAGCGCTACCATCAATTCCAAAATCACTTAGATTATTTTTCATATTTTGTATTTTAGCATCATCATTAATTAATGTATCAATGTTACGCACTAAAATATCACCTTTTAAATCATGTTCCTCGATCATTATAGCGGCATTCGCATCTACTAAACCAATTGCGTTTTTATATTGATGATTATCCGGCACATAAGGACTAGGTATTATAATTGATGGAACTTTTAAAGCAATTATCTCACTTAATGTGGAAGCCCCAGCACGTGTTACCATAATATCAGTACTTTTCATAATACGTGTCATATTATCTATATATGGTACTAGCTTTACATTAGTAGGAACTTTAATATTTTTTAAAGACTCGTAAGCTGCATTACCAGTTACATACAAAACTTGATAATTTTTTCCTCCAAAAGCCGAAAATAAATTAATAAAATAATCATTTATCTTAGAAGAACCAAGAGATCCCATTACTATTAAAACTAACTTTTTACTATCTAATAAACCAAACTCCGATTTTTTCATGATTGGTTGTTTCAAAGCATCTTCACTACAAGGATTACCAGTAAATATAGTTTTTTCTTTTGGGAATTTATCAATTGTAGACTTAAAAGATGTTCCAATTAAAGTAACATGACTTGCTAAAAAGTTATTACATTTACCAGGAATACTATTTTGTTCATGAATAAATGTTGGATATCCTAATTTAGAAGCAGCATATATTACTGGACCTGTTACATAACCACCAACACCAATAACAATATCTGGTTTAAACTCTTTAATTAATTTCTTACATTTTTGATAACATTTATAAAAACAACTTAATACTTTAAAATTTTTATAAAGTTTTTTACGATTAAAACCATAAATTTCTATTGTTTCAAAAGGTATATTATGTTTTGGAATAATATCTTTTTCCATACGATTATGTGTTCCAATATATAGAAATTCACTCTTTGGTTCACGTTCTTTAATCTTATTAATTATTGCTAAAGCAGGATATATATGTCCACCAGTACCACCAGCACTAATAACCACTCTCATCTGATCACATCCCTATTATTTATTATACCATAATTATATTCTTTTCCAAACAAAAATATCTCTTACAAAATTAAAGACATAGATTATTATTTATGACATCTATGTCTTTTAACATGTGCAATATTCATACTTTCAACTAACTGTAAATCCGAATTATTATCTCTAATATAACGTAAATTTAATAATGTAGAAATACACATATTAATTTTAAATTCATTTACTTCCGTACTAGGTAATTTATGTAAATATTTAGCCTTTGATGTAATATAATTTGCTTGTTTCTTAAATGAACTATAAAATTCAACTAATTCTCGATCATAGTTTTGTTTACTAACAGGATCTTTAAGAATATTATAGTTATCCATAACAATATCATAAGCAATCTTTTTATCAGATTCGCTTAATTTATTATTATGATATATATACATCATTAAATTTCTAAAACAACTATCCAATTCGTCTTTAGTAAATTGATTACTAACTTTTAAAATACTATAACAATTGAATTTATTCATAAGTATCTCCTTTTTGCCACCTATAATAACACATGATAAGAAAAAAATCAAATTGAAGATAAACTTAAAATTTACAACTCAAAATATACATGATATAATTTTACTGGTGAAAATATGAAAATTATTAAAAATTCCATTACTACTGAATATATAATTCAAAAATCAAAGTTTATTACTAAATTATATCATGTTAATAATGAAGAAGAAATTACCAGTATTTTAAAGCAATTAAAAATTGAGTTTAAAGATGCTACTCATATCTGTTATGGCTATATTATTGATAATGTTAAACGTTTCCAAGATGATGGTGAACCAGGTGGTACAGCTGGTATGCCGATTTTAAATGTAATAGAACAACAAAACTTAAATATGATTTTAGCAGTTGTTATTCGTTATTTTGGAGGAATAAAGTTAGGGGCAGGCGGATTAGTTAGAGCCTATTCGAATGCTGTTAGTAAAGCTTTAAATGAAACAGATATTAAAGATCTTTTAGAAGGCATGGAAATAGAAATTAGTCTTAACTATGAAGACTTAAAAATAATAGAATTACTATTAAAAGAGGAAACCATTATAAATAAGACTTTCGATGAAAAAATTATTATAACTTTTCAAACAACTATATCAGACTATAATAAACTAAAAAATAATATTCAAAAATATAATCCAATTATCAAAAAAGAACACTTATATATTATTAGATAAGTGTTCCTTTTTTAATCTATCTTTAACTTTTTTCATA
>CANTWP010000096.1 GCA_947853245.1 uncultured Bacilli bacterium
ACGTATTGCTTTTTTAGATTTATCTGGATTAAAATCTGGTGAATATCGTTATTTAAATGCTAAAGAAGTAAAGAAATTATATAATTGTACATTAAATGAAAAATGTAAATAAAAAGGATAATTGATTTAAAAAATTATTTTTTTTGTTGAGATAAAGATATTTATTTGATCTAATTATCATAGAAATGAGTGTATACAATGTATAATGTTGAAGGTTTAGGAAATTCTACACCAGAAATGTTTGGTTCAATATTGGCACTAGGTTTTGGATTTGTTTTACTTTACTTATTAATTGCTATTCCTATTATTGTTCTATATATTATAGGTTTATGGAAATTATTTAAAAAAGCTGGTAAAAAAGGTTGGGAAGCCCTTATTCCTTTCTATAATACTTATGTGTTAATTGAAATTGCTGGATTAAACTGGTGGTATTTCTTAATTGCTATTTCAGGAACAATTTGTTCAATGCTAGGTATTAGTGGATTAGGCACATTATGTATGTTATTAGGAATTGCAGTTAATTTCTTTGTATTTTATAATCTTGCTAAGAAATTTAAAAAAGATCCAATTCCTTGGGGAATTGGTGGTGCTCTAGTTTCACCTATTATAGCAATGATATTTGGCTTCTCTAGTGATTTCGTATATGATTCTAGTGTAGAAGTATCAAAAAATGGACCAATAAACAAATAAAAAAGACGTAAGTCTTTTTTTATTCTTCTACTTCGATAGCGCTAGTAGGACATCCTTCAGCAGCATCTCTTACGTCATCCATAAATTCCTCTGATACTTCTGTTATTAAATTTTCGTTTTCTGTAATTGCTTCTGCTAAACCATCATCACCAATTTGAAATACATCTGGCACAATTGCAGTACAAGCACCACATCCGATACATAAATCTTTATTTACTTTTGTTTTCATAATTACCCTCCTTTTTAATTATAAATAAAAAAACTATAAAAAACAATGAACATCTTTAAAATTTATAAAAAATATGGTATCATTATATAGAATAGGGGTGGTATCTATGGCTAGCCGTATGGAAAAGTATTATCATGATAATACTGATATTCTTAGTAGAGCAGATAAAAATGCTAATTTATATGAAGAACTATATGATAATGTAAAATATAGTAATGTAGAAGGTATTGCTAGTATTGAAAGTTCTAATGAAATAGATATAACAAAGATTAGAAGATTAATAAATGAACATGAACAACAAAAAAAAGATACTACTTTTGTAAGAAAAACAGTTGTTACTAATACCAAACAAGAAGAAATATTAGAAGATAAAAACTATGATTTAAAAGAAGTTTTAAATGATGCTAAAAAAAATCGCCCTAAAGATGAAAAAGAGCGTTATGTCAAAGAATTTAAAAATAGTGTAATTCTAGATAAATTAAATGAACTAAATGATTCAGATGTAAAGATAGAAGATTTAACTAATATATCTACTTTAAGTTCTTTAGGTGATAATGAATTGAGTTTAGATTTGTTAGATTCTTTAAAATCAAATGATAATACATTTATTGGAGAATTATCAGATCGCACTAAACAACAAGAAACAGAAGAGATGGATAGCTCTTTTTATACCGCTGGTATGAGTTTTAGTAAAGAAGATTTTGAAGAACTTGATGATATTAATAAGAATTTAAAAAAGAATAATATTTGGATAACTTTATTAGTATTTATTCTTATGGTAATAGTAATTACTGGATGTTTATTTTTATTTAATAGTATATTTTAAAAAGTTAAAATGGGTTATCTTTTAACTTTTTTTGTTTTTAACTTTAATCCAATAGCAATAATAATTGGTAGTAATAAATAAAATATATATAAAATATATGGAATTATATTCATAACTATTTTATTAGCTATGGTATTATTAGGAAATATCCAATTAGATAATAATAATGAAATTACTGCGATCATTGAAATAATTAATTTTTCATGTTTCTTAATTTTAAAACTATGTATTATATATTTCTTTGTAAAATATAATCCCATTATTGTCGTAGCAAAAATATATAGTATCCATCTCATAGAAAGTGTACTTTCTACCCTCTCTATAAATCCAATTAAAGCAACTCTTTTTAAAACTTGATATTCTACAAATTGATAGATCTTTGCTAAATCACCACTTAAAGTAGCTGTGATAAATATAACGCCTGTGAACATTGAAAAGAATGCTAATGAATAGAATATTAATACTCGTTTATTAACTTTTTCTTTATCAATAATCGCATTTTTAGGGATTGACAAAAATAAGAAAAGAATAAAGCTAGTATATGGCATTATCAAAAGTGAACCTTGAATAACAGGATTTATACCATTTTCCAATATTGGTAGTAAATTATTAAAATCTAATTGAAATATTAAACCAATAAAAGTCATTAAAAATAATAATAAACTCATTATCCAAAAGATAAAAAATACTCGACCAATAACTTCTAACTTTTGTGTAATTAGGTATACTACTGGTATAGCAAATATAATTATTATGAAAGTATTTGGTGTTTTAATTAGATATTGTGATGTAATAAAGTTAATCATACTATAACAGTATATAACAGTCATAAATATATTTGTAATAGTAATAAAGAAGTTGATAATAGCTCCTATTTTGTTCCCAAATATACAATTTATTTTTTGAAAAATATTTTTATCAGGCATTTTTTCCCAAATATATAAATATGTACATACTATTACTATTCCCAATATAAAAGTAAGTAATACTGCTAACCAACTATCTTGTTTAAGCTTATAAAAAAGAATGGTTGGAACAATGCCAATATAAGCAGATAATACTAAATTCCAAGTAATAGCTCCAATTTGGAGTGAAGATATTCTTTCTTTCATTTAATTTCCTCCTTGATACTTTGATTTAGTGATCCTTTACTATATAGATCAATTGAAATTTTAATTTCAACATCTAATTGTGGAAGTAATTCATCGTTCCATTTTTCCTCTATACTTTTCCAGTATTTTGGATTTACTTTATATATTTTATTACCAAATCCAAATGTATCTGTTTTATATTTTTTGCAAATATTAATACCTTGATATAAGAATGTTTTTAATTTTTCTTCTACTTGTTGTTGAATTTCTTCAATTATTTTACTATCTTCTAGGTTAACTTTACAGTTTACTTCTATAAGAGACCCATCACCTTTAACGTCAATAGTAACTTTAGGTTTGTTATTTTCTATTTTAACTTTAGTTTTAGCATCAATTGAAGTGATATAAGTAACTATTTTTTCATTATTACATTCAGTTTCAATATAAATGTTTTGTAATTTCTTATTTAAAATATCAATAGCGGTTGATTCATCTTGCGTTGTTATATAAACTAATTTTTCGTTTTTAAAAATAGCAGAAGAAGTTAATTTAATAATAGCATCTTGCCTAGCGTTATCATTAGATTCTTGATTTTGCCCTCTTTCTATATTCCCTTCTACTTCGATAACTCCTAGAGTTGGATCGATTCCTCTTTGAATTAATTCTGCCAAGAATTCACTATATTTAATAGTAGATGTAGTAGCAATCTCATTTGTTGAACTGGTAATATTACTTTTTATATTGTCTGATGGGAACGATTCTAACGGAGTAAGAATTGACAATGTATCTTTTGCTTTAACATCTTTACTAACTAATAAATATATTTCTTTTCGAGACTCAGGATTTCTTAAAAGAAAATCCATTGCTTTTAACATATCATTTTTTGCTACTTCTTCAGATATAACTATTACTTCTACATGAGATAAGTATGGTATCTTAGGTAATTTTTGATTAATATTTTCTGTAGCTTTAGATATAGTTGAACCTCTACCTTCATATAATATAGTGCTTGTTTCGTTGCTATTGGATTTACTTTCGCTTTTACTTGAATTAGATATCATGTAATTCACAATAAATCCTTCTTCGTCTTTATCTATTGATATTCCAGAAATTAACGCAAGATCATTTAATTCATTATAATTCCAACATCCTGTTAATAAAAATATAGACAAAATAAATATTAATAATTTTAATTTTTTCATATTACTTACTGCCTCTTGTTTTATTAATTGTATGTAAATAATTAGGTCGTTTTGTTGTACTCATTTTACTTTTTTTAAAAATGCCATATACTTGATCTTTAAGGTTAAATGGACTAATAGGTGCTAAATAAGGAGTACCTAAAGTTTCAATGCTAGCTAGTCTAGTAGTTAAAATTATACAAGCTGCAACTATTCCTACAAAACCTAAAACAGTTCCAAATATTAAAAAGACTAGTCGCCAAATTCTAATGGAGTTGACCATATCAATATCTGAAAAAATTAATCCACTAACAGAAGTGATTGCTACTATAATAACAGCAATAGGTGATACAATTCCAGCTGATACAGCGGCATCTCCAAGTACTAAGGCACCAACAATACTAATAGAAGCTCCCATTTTAGAAGGACTGCGTAGATCGCTTTCACGAAGTATTTCAAAAATCACTAATAACAGTATGACTTCAACAGCGGTTGGAAATGGTACACCTCGACGTTGGGCTGCTAATGATATAAGTAAGTGACTAGGAATTAATTTAATATCATAGGTTGTCATAGCAATATAAAAAGCAGGAGTGATAATTGTAATTATTAAACTTATAAATCTTAAAATTCTCGTTAAAGATACATTAAGTGGTATTTGATAATCGTCTTCAGCTGAATGTAAAAAATCTACAAAGACAGTTGGAATAACTAGGGCGAATGGAGAATTCTCTATTAATATTACTATTTTTCCATCTAATAAGTTTGTACAAACGATATCTGGTCTTTCTGTACTTAATAATTTTGGAAAAAAATAAGTTTTCTTGCCAGTTATAAATTGACGAATATATCCACTATCTAATATTCCATCAATATCTATGGTACTTAATTTATCTTTAATTTTATTTATTTTTTCCATATCAACAACATCTTTTAAATAAATTACATCAACTTTAGTTTGTGTCCTTCTACCAATTTTGAATTCATCAAACCAAAGGTTAGGATCTTTTATACGCTTACGAATTAATCCCATGTTAATCATATGATTTTCAGTAAAACTATCTTTTGGTCCTCTAATAACTGTTTCAGTAGATGCTTCTGTTACTCCTCTATCAAGATTAGTTTTAGTTTCAACACATATAACTTTAGTTTCATAATCTGTTACAATTATAGTAAAACCAGATGCTAGATAATAAAATAAATCTTCATTTGTTTGAACTACTTTAAGATTACTATTCGAAATTGAATTCTGTAAATTGGTAAAAAGATTAGTAAAAAAATTAGTAGTATCAAATTTATAATCTAAATTAAGACTTTTAACTAAGAAATCACTTATTTTATCATCACTACTAACACTTTGTAAAAATATATAACCAACTCTTTTTTTATCAATTTTTACTATTCTAGTAGTAATATCTGGACTATTACCATTTATTTGTTTTATATAATTAAAAATATCCTCTATCTTGTTATCAACTTTTTTCATAAAATCCCTTCTTTGCTAATGTTAATATGAACAAAAAAATAAAATTTATGTGATATAATATTTTTGGAAGTGATAAAAATGTGTCAAGTAGAAATTAAAGATTTTGATCATCAAGGGCGAGGTATTGGATTTTATAATCATAAAATTGTTTTCGTTGAAAATGCTTTACCTACAGAGATAGTTGATATTAAAATAGAAAAAGAAAAGAAAAAATTTGCCGAAGCAAAAGTGTCAAAATATGTCAAAGAATCTGTTAAGCGTACAAAACCTATTTGTCAATTATTTGGTAATTGTGGTGGTTGTGATATTATGCAAATTTCTTATAAAGAACAATTAAAGTTTAAACAGAATAAAATTGAAAATATTATGAATAAATATTTAGGTAGTAGCTCTTTTATACAGAAGATTATTCCTGCTGGAGCTTTATATTACCGTAATAAGGTTACGTTTCATGTAAAGAATGGTAAAATAGGATATTTTAAAAAGAAGAGTAGTGATTTATTACCAATAAATAATTGTTTTTTACTTGATCGCAGAATTATAGAAATTTATCAAATTATTAAAGAACGTATGGACTTACATGCTATTGATACTGTAACAATTAGAACCTCTAAGAATACAGAAGATTCTATGGTAATTATTTATGTTAATAGGAAAATTGATGAAAAATTTTTATTAGATGTTCTTAGTAAATATGTATCTAGTATTATTGTGGTTTATAATAATGAATTTAAAACTATTTATGAAAATAATTATATTGTAGAAAAAATTTTTAATAAGCAATTTATGATAAAAAGAGATGCTTTTTTTCAAGTAAATACCGAACAAACTGAGAATCTTTATAGTAAAGTTTTAGAATATGCTGATATAAAAAAGAATGAAATAGTTCTAGATTTATATTGTGGTACAGGAACCATTGGTATAATTGCTAGTGATTATGCTAAAGAGGTAATAGGAATTGAGTTAAATAAAGAAGCTGTAAATAGTGCTAATAAAAATAAAAAATTAAATAACGTTGAAAATATACAATTTTATGTTGGTAATACGGGTACTATTTTAGAGCAACATAATTATCATGTAAATACAGTTATAGTTGATCCACCTCGTGCTGGTCTTGATGATTTAGCTATTAAAGAAATTTTTAAGACTAATGCTAAAAAAATTGTTTATGTTTCTTGTGATCCGATGACTTTGGCAAGGGATCTAAAGATTTTATTGGATAGGTATGACATAAAAGAATTAACTCCAGTTGACATGTTTCCAAATACTGCTCACGTTGAATGTGTGTGCTTGTTAAAACTGCGTTAAACCTTTATAAAATAAGGGAAAATCAACTATACATAGGGTGCTAAAAAAATCAAAAAAATAGTCAAAAATAGCAAAATTTTATAAAAAAATCAAAAAAATATGATAGGTTGTTTTAATAAATATATAAAACATTAGAATAAGGAAACATATGGCTAAATCATTAATAAAAATACATAAAAAAGAATTTTAATAATGTATTTTCTAAGACATAAATGGATGATATATTTATTTTATTAAAA
>CANTWP010000097.1 GCA_947853245.1 uncultured Bacilli bacterium
GAACCATATATTAGAACTAACATATTTGTTCCTAGTGAATATATAGGTGCTATTATGGAATTATGTCAAGGAAAACGCGGCAACTATATTTCTATGGAATATTTAGATCCAACAAGAGTAAATATTCATTATGAATTACCTCTTTCTGAAATAGTATATGATTTCTTTGATAAATTAAAATCAATGACTAAAGGATATGCTTCTTTTGATTATGAATTGATAGGATATAAAAGTAGTAATTTGGTTAAAATGGATATACTCTTAAATGGAGAAGTAGTAGATGCCTTAAGTGTTATTGTTCATAAAGATTTTGCTTATAAACGTGGTAAAGCTATTGTAGAACAATTACGCAAGTTGATACCTAGACAACAATTTGAAGTACCTATTCAAGCTTGTATTGGAAATAAAGCAATAGCAAGAGCAGATGTTAGAGCTGTAAGAAAAGATGTCCTTGCTAAATGTTACGGTGGCGATGTGTCAAGGAAACGTAAATTGTTAGAGAAGCAAAAAGAAGGTAAAAAAAGAATGAAAATGGTTGGTAGTGTTGAAATACCACAAGAAGCCTTTTTAGCAGTGTTATCAATGGAGGAAGAATGATATGAGAAAATTAGATGATATAGATTTAATTAATTATATTATTAATAAAGAGGCAACTGCTAAGGAAACTGCGGACTATTTTGGAGTTAGTTTAAGTACTATTAGAAAAAGATTGGCGAATATTAAAACTTCATTACAAGATAATTCAGAAATTACAGCTCAATTGTTATCTGTAAGTGATAGTAATCAAGATAAGGGTAGAGCGAAAGGTGGTTTATCTCATAATAGTGGTATTAAAATTACAGAAAGTATTGAATCTATTGCAGATAAAGCGATATATGTACTTGCTAATAATCTAACATTAGAAGAGGCTTCCATAAAATTTAATATACCCACTTCTACATTGTTTGAACATTTTAAAATGCTAGAAAATCCATATTATGGTCAAATATATAATGATTTACAATCACTATTTGCTTACCATAAAAGTAAAAGATATATTACAAATAGTAAGGCAGTGTTTAGTATCCAACAAAGATATATGCAAATATTAAATAAAAATAATAAAGAAAGCAATAACAAAACAAAACAATAAAAATTTTATTCTGCTATTGCTTTTTACATGCAGATAATGTATTATAATTATGTAATGATAGGAGAGTGTATTTATGGAAAAGAAAAAACAAAGAACTTTAGCAATATTTGCATTGGCTATAGCTTTAGTGGCAACAACAGTAGCATATGCAGTATTACAAACAACATTAAATATTAGTGGTAGTGTTACAAGAAAGGGTGGAAGTTGGGATGTGCATTTAGCAAATGTAGGCAATATTAATAATGCACCTGGAGTAATAGTGACTACTCCAAGTACCACTACTAATACTTTAACATTTGGTGCAACATTTAAAAAACCTGGTGATTATTTAGAATTTACTTTTGATATTGTAAATGGTTCAGACACACTTAATGCAGTTTCGTCTGGTTCGTCTATGGAATTAAAAGGTGGTACTGCTAAAGATGATTGTGATGTTGAGGAATTGGCAAATGGTACTTGTTTTAATTCTGAATTAGTTACATCTCAAGCTATGGGTGTATCTAGTTCAGATATTACTTGTCGTTTATATGATAATGCTACTAATGCATTGATAAGTAGAGATTGGCAAGGTCCTATTACTGGGTTAAATTTATCAGCTAAAACAACAAAAAAATTAAAATTAAGATGCGAGTATAATAATAATGTAACTGACATTGAAGATAGTGATGTAGCATTAAAATTTAATGCAACATTTAATTTTACTCAAGAAAATGCATAATTTTTTAATAGGTGACTTGAGTAATTCTTTTACTTTGTAGATGTTTTAAAGCCAACTTTATACTATAGGAGAATTTTTATGAAGAAAAAAAATCAGAGAACTATAGCTGTTTGGGCTTTAGTAATAGCACTTTGTGCAACCACAGTCGCTTACGCGGCTTTATCAACGACATTAAATATTAGTGGTAGTGCAACTAGAAAAGGTGGAACTTGGAACGTTTCTTTAGCCAATGTTCATAACGTTGCTACTACTGGGACAGGTTCTTTTACTACACAACCAGGTGTATCTGGTACAAAATTAACATTTGCAGCATCATTGGCTCAACCAAATGATTCTATTTCATTTGATGTTGATATAGTAAATAGTGGTTCTATTAATGCTTATTTGTCTGATTTGGATTTTTGCTTTAATGGTTCATGTGCTGCCAGTTTTTCATCTTTTGAGACAACTAATATATCGCAAGAAGATATTACCTGTTATTTATTAGACTCTGCGGATAAAGTAATAGATATGAATGATATGGTATCCTGTGATCCAGATAAAATGGCAAAAATACCTTTTGGTGCAATTGCTGCTAATGGAAATAGAAAAACGATTAAAGTAAAATGTTCATACAATGATGTTAATCAAATATCTAGTACTACAAAGACTATGAATGTTTCGGTAGATTTTCTTTATAGTTCTGTTAAACCAATAGGATGTTAGTAATGATTTGATTAATTTTAAGAAAAAAGTAATTTTACTTTTTTCTTTTTTATATGCATGTTATAATAAAAACTATAAAAAGAGAAGTGATGAAAATGTGTAAAGCTGTATATATTCATATTCCATTCTGTAAGACTATTTGTTCTTATTGTGATTTTTGCAAGGTTTATTACAGTAAAAAAAATATCAAAAAATATTTAGAACAATTAGAAATGGAAATTAGAAATAATTATCGTGGTGAATTAATTGAAACTATTTATATAGGTGGTGGTACACCAAGTTGTTTGGATATAGAAGAATTAGTAAAACTTTTTGAAATAGTTGATATTTTTCATAAAAGTATTAATTTAGAATTTACAATAGAATGTAATATAGAAACATTAACTGAAAAAAATATCAAGTTATTTTGTAAAAATAAAATTAACAGAATAAGTGTTGGAGTACAAAGTTTATTAAATAAGAATATAGAATTTTTAGAAAGACATCATGATATAGATATGGTACAGGAGAAAATAAGTTTATTAAATAAATATGAAATTAATAATATAAACTTAGATTTAATATATGCTTTACCAAATCAATCTTTAGAGGATTTAAGACTTGATTTAGATGAATACTTAAAGCTTGGTATTAATCACATCTCTACCTATTCTTTAATGATAGAACCTAATACAAAGCTATCTATTAAAAAAATAAAACCTATATCTGAAGAGCTTGATAGAAATATGTATGATTTTATATGTGACTATCTGAAAAATAGAGGATTTAAACATTATGAAATAAGTAACTTTTGTCTACCAGGATCAGAATCTAAGCATAATTTAACTTATTGGAATAATGAAAATTACTATGGGTTTGGAGTTGGCGCTAGTGGATACATAGAAACTTCACGTTATGATAATACAAGGAGTATTACTAAATACTTATCTGGTGATTTAAATAGATATATTGAACAATTATCTTATAATGAAATTTTAGAAAATGAATTTATTTTAGGATTTAGAAAAGTAGAAGGTATTTCAAAAAAAGAATTTAAAAATAAATATAATAGAGAAATATGTGATATAATAATTGTTAAGAATTTATTAAAATCTGGTAAATTAGAGGATAATGGAGAATACATATTTATTAAAGAAAAATATTTATATATATCTAATTCTATTTTATTAGATTTTATAGGAGGTAATTATGAATAAAATAGATGTTTTTAGAGCAGAGATTAGATATGTTAAGGATGCTAGACTTATGGATAATTTAAAGAAGATGATTGAACTATTGCCAGATTATTTTTTTGAAATACCTGCATCATCTACTGGTAAATATCATCCTTCTTTTGCTTTAGGAGAAGGGGGATTAGTAAGACATACTAAGGTTGCTGTTAGATTTGCTAAAGAATTACTTGATAATGAGTGTATTGGTAATGTTTTTAATAGTGCTGAAAAAGATATGATAATTATGTCTTTAATTATGCATGATGGTTGTAAATCTGGACTTGTGAAAGGTGAATATACAGTTGCAAATCATCCTTCTATAGTAACGAAACTTATAAAGGATAATGCTTCTAAGCTAATTTTGGAAGAGTCAGAAATTAATTTGATATGTGGTATGATCGAGTCACATATGGGTCCTTATAATAATGATTATAAAGGAAATGCAATCTTACCATTACCGGCAAATAAATATCAAAAATTTGTACATATGTGTGATTTATTAGCTAGTAAGAAATTTTTAGATATTAAGTTTAGCAATAATGAAATAGTAGAGTAGGATTATGGCAGTACCAGTTAATTTTAAACAATATAAATGGCTTAATTTAAATAAATTTGATATTGAATGTATACCAAATGATATAGAAAGAATACACTCTCTTAAACTTAGAAAAAGTTGCATAAAGACTTTAATCTTACCATTATTAACTAATTTACCATTGCATACTGGATTTAAATTTTCGGACGCTAATGAATATTTAAGTTGTAAAACTATGTTATGTGAGCTATTTGATGAGTATCATAAAAGAAATTATACTAAGGAAGAAATTATTGATATTGTTAATGGAAAAAGAGTAAAAAAACGTTGATTACTCTTTTTCTTTTTTGTATAATATTGATAGTAGGAGGTATTGGTATGAGTAATCAACCAAAGATTGCTAAAGCAAAAGTTACGTTGCTTGGATTTACACATACAATCAATGGTCAAGGACCGGAAGGAATAGTTGCTACTGCTGGAAAACTTTGTTATTCTAAAGCAGATATTACTTCTTTAAATGAAAAGTTAAGTGATGAAGATATTAAAACGTTTATAGATAAATTAACTAATTTAGGTCATTTAAGCCCATTTGAACATGCTAATTTTACTTTTGGAATTGAAGGCATTAGTAGAACCTGTTCTCATCAAATTGTAAGACATAGAACTGGTAGTTATTCACAACAAAGTCAAAGATATGTGAATTTAGATTCTAGTTTTGAGTTTATTATTCCTGAAGAAATAGGTGATTGTGAAGAAGTAAAAAAAGTTTATATAGATTCTATCTATAGAGATTATGATGCTTATAAAGATATAACTGTTAAGTTGGCAGAAAAATATGTTATGAAAGGCATGAATAAAAGTCAAGCTATAAAAAAGGCTTTAGAAGATGCAAGATTTGCTTTACCAAATGCTTGTGAAACTAAATTAATTATGACTATGGATGCTAGAAATTTATTACATTTTTTTGAAGACAGATGTTGTATGCGTGCTCAATGGGAAATTAGAGAAGTCGCTCATCAAATGTTAGATTTAGTTTTAGAAGTGGCACCTAATTTATTTTCTAAAGCTGGAGCCAGTTGTACTTTTGGGAAATGTAAAGAAGGGGCAATGAGTTGTGGCCAAGTACAAGAACCTAGAGAGAAACAAAAGGTGAAGAAAATATGAGAGGAAAACTTATTGTTGTAGAAGGAACTGATTGTTCAGGTAAAGAAACTCAAACTAATTTATTAATGGCTGAATTAACTAAATTGGGAATGCGTGTAGAAAAATTTAGTTTTCCTAATTATCAATCACCAACAGGTCGTATTATAGGTGGTCCTTATTTAGGAAAGAGTTATATTGGTGATAGTTGGTTTAATGAAGGGGCTACTAAAGTAGATCCTAAAGTAGCGGCCCTATATTATGCAGCTGATCGTAAATATAATATTTATAAGATAACATTTTTACTAGAAAATGGTGTTAATGTTATTTTAGATAGATATGTATATTCTAATATGGCACATCAGGGTGGTAAGATAGCTGATAGTTTAGAACGTGAAAAACTATATAGTTGGTTAGAAACTTTAGAATTTGATTTACTAGAATTACCACATGCAGATATAAAAATATTTTTACATATGCCATATGATCAAGCAGCAATATTAAAACAAAATAGAGAAGAACCATTAGATTCTGTGGAAAAAGATGAAGAACATTTAAAATCAGCTGAAGCCGCCTATTTAGAGTTAGCTGACAAATATAATTTTAAAATATTTGAATGTGCCGAAGATGAAAAAATAAAATCTATTGATGCTATTCATAAAGAATTAATGGATTATCTTTTAAAAAATATAAAATAATAAAATTTAAATTGAAGACATAGTTAAAATTATTTTAACTATGTCTTTCATATGTTTACTTATTTAAATAACCGCCATATATATTAAAAGCATTTTCTGATATAACCAGTGCATTGATATCTATGCTTTTTACAATTTTAATTATAGAATTTATTTTTTTTCTAGGAATAAGTGCGAAAAGAATGGATTTTTCATTTTCCATTCCTTTTCCTAAAGTAGTAGTAACGGCAAAGTTATTATCTCTTATTTTTTGAGAAATTTTATTTTCGTTTTTACTATCAACAATAATAGTTAACAGTTTATTACCTAGAGCGATTTTTTCTTCTATAATACTTCCTAAATAAGAACCAACTATTGATCCTAAAGCAAACGCTACAATTTTAAGTGGATCTTTTAGGATATCTACTACCACTAATCCAGTAATACAAATCCAAATTATTGCAATAATTCCTTGTAAAATTGCCCCTATAATCTTTTTGCCATTAGCAACAACTATTATTCGTAGTGTCGCAATTGCGTTTTCTATTACTTTTGATAAAAATATTAAAATATATAAAAGCATAAGTATCACCAATAATATTATTAACAGTTGTAAAAAATATATTAAAAGGTCTTGATCAAAATAATTAAAACATATATAATATATTTGATACTAGATTGGTATAAGTAGGAGGAGAAAGAATGGAAAAGAAAAAACAAAGAACTTTAGCAATTTGGGCTTTAGCAATAGCAATTTGTGCGACTACAGTAGCATATGCAGTTTTAGCCACTACATTAACTATTAGTGGTACTGTTATAAAAAAAGGTGGAAGTTGGGATGTTCATTTAGAGAATGTTCAGACTTTACCATCAGTAGGACAAGGTACATTTATATCAGGACCGACAATCACTGGAACGACAAAAGAAAAATTGACATTTTCCGCTAATCTATTCAAGCCAAATGATTCTGTGTCATTTACGTTTGATATAAAAAATGGTGGATCAGTCGATGCCCAGCTTGATGGAGTTAATGTTAAATTAGGTAATGTAGAACAAAATTTTTCTAACTCAGAAAGTATAACTAACAATGACATTACTTATAAATTAACATATGCAGATGGTAGCCTTTTACAAGGTTTTGGCCAAACTATATTAGCTGGTGCATCAAAATCTCTAAAATTAACATTAACTTACAATAATGTTAATAGTATAGGGCCAACAGATGTTACTATGGATGTAGTAGCGACATTTAACTTTAGCCAACTTCGATAATTAAAAAGATATACCTAAATAAAATGAATGCTTTGTCAAGTGTTCAATAAAAAAGTATGAGGTTTTAGGCAATGAATTCCAATAGATGATTTCGGTATTGTACTGGAGTCATTTTTTAGTTCCACTTAATATCTATGATTATTATAATATTCATTATAATATTTTATGGCAATACATACATTTTTAAAAGTAAAGCAAGAATTTCAATTTATAATTTCGCTTATATAATAAGCAAGTATTTCGTTGGCATCGGCGTCTTTTATAGTTAATAAATAACATTTTGTATTATTACAATAAAATAAGCATGTTGTATCAGTTTAAAGTACATCGTATGAAATACTAGTTTAAATACACTGTTAACAATATTTTTGCAAGTACTATGTTTTTTGTAGCTTTCATCATTCTTCTGTATGGATTGGCTTGTCTAATTGGACATTTTAATCCAAGTTTTTTTTATTAATCTTCTTATTTTTTTATTAAAATGGACTTTAAATTCATCATTTAAAACCATCATTATTTGTCTAGCACCATTTTGACGTTTCTTAAATTTGTATATTTTTAAAATTAAATTAAAATTTTTTTGGTCTTTATTATATTTTTCCATTCTTTGATTTGTATGTTTTAAATAATTATAATAGTTTAATTTGAATATTTCAATACAATTAAATAAGTATAAAATCATCCTTTTTAAATTATACTTATCAATAACATTTTTTATTGTTTTAAATTTGATATTGATTTGATATCTGTTAAAACTCCTATTTATATCAGTTCGTTTTTTTATAGTTCACTTTATGCCTTAAGCAATTTAATACTAGCCTCAGCTCTTTTAAGTTTTTCTTTATCAGATAATTCTCGTTTGATATGTTTACCAGATGAATCATTTTTTGTATCCTTTAATTCGACTGTATTTTTATGTTGTTTTCTCCGTCTATTAGCGGAATTAGAGATTCTTCTTTCAACAACAATATCTGGATCTATATCACATTCTCTAAAAACATCTTGAAAAAAATTTTTATAATTTTCGTATTCATTAACTAATTTTGGCTTAAATTTATTAGTATAAGTGATTCCTGCATTAGTAATGTTTTTTAATTCATTTATTTTTAATTAATTTCTTTACTATTTGTAAATAATAGCTTTGGCATTATTATCACCAACTTTTTTACATTATATATCATGATATAATAAAAAACTATAAAGTAGGTATATATTTTTTTATAGACCTTTTTATAGGTTACATTTTAAAAAATATGTCTTTTTTATTGGAAATTTATGTTAATTAACTAGAAAATAATGAAAATCCGAGTTTTTATGATATAATGGTTATGTATATATAGATAGAGGTGCTATATGGAGATAAATGAATTAAATAGTATGTATTTAAAATTACAAACGAAAGTAGATGAATTATGGAGGTTACTTTGACCCAAATAGTAAACTAAAAAGAATTAAAGAATTAGAGAATATTATGCAAGAAGAAAATTTTTGGAATGATCGTAATAGAAGTGAACAAGTCATTTCAGAAGCTAAATCTTTAAAAATTTTAATAGAAACATCTTCTAATTTAAAAAATAAAATATCTAGTAATTTAGAAATAGTAAAAACATTAAATGATACGGGTTCTGATAGTGATATAGAACTTCTGTCTTTAATAGAAGAAGAAATTAATATCATAGAGAATAGTTTATCATCACTTGAAATAGAATTATTATTTAATGAGCCTTACGACAAGTTAGGAGCAATAGTTGAAATACATGCTGGTGCTGGCGGAACTGAGGCTTGTGATTGGGCTAATATGCTTTATAGAATGTATACACGTTGGTGTGAAAAGAAAAAGTATAAAATAGAAGTACTCGATTCTCAACGTGGAGATGAAGTAGGTATAAAAAGTTTAACAATGCTTATTAGAGGCAATAATGCTTTTGGTTATTTAAAAGGTGAAAAAGGTGTACATAGATTAGTTAGAATTTCTCCATTTGATTCTAATTCGAGAAGACATACATCTTTTGCGTCAGTTTTAGTTACTCCACTTTTTGAAGAAAGTAATATTAATGTAGAAATAAATCCAACTGATATTAGAGTAGATGTATATCGTAGTAGTGGTTGTGGTGGTCAGGGAGTAAATACAACTGATAGTGCTGTTCGCATTACGCATTTACCAACAAAAATAGTTGTTACTTGTCAAAACGAACGTAGCCAAATTCAGAATAAAGAACGTGCTATGGAAGTATTAAAGAATAAATTATACGAATTGGAACTTGAAAACAGAAACGATAAACTTGAAGCATTAAAAGGTAATAGCATGGATATTAATTTTGGTTCACAAATCAGAAGTTATGTAATGTGTCCTTATACATTAGTAAAGGATCATCGTAATGGAACGGAAACAAGTAATGTTGATAAAGTTTTAGATGGTGATATTGACTTATTTATTCAAGAATACTTGAAAGGAAGTTGTAGTAGTGGAAATGGATAATGGAAGTATTATAAAAAAAATATATAAAAAAGATCGTATGATACGATATATCTGGTTTATATGTGGTGTATTTATTTTAGCGGTTGCTTTTAATATATTTATATTGCCAAATGACGTTGTATATGGGGTTAGTGGGTTAGGAGTTATTTTATATAGAACATTAGGCATAGATCCATCTCTGACAATTCTTGTGGGTTCAGTTTTACTTTTAATATTAAGTTATTTTTTACTAGGTTGGGATAAAACTAAAAATTCTGTGATCGGTTCAATTATATATCCAATCTTTATTAATTTAACATCTTCACTTATTTCTGTAATAGATTTAGGTAATTTAGAAACAATTGTAACTATATTTTTTGGAGCAGTATTAAGTGGAATAGGTATAGGTTTAGTATTTAAGTCTGGTTTTACTACTGGTGGAACAGATATCTTAAATCAAATTGTTTCCAAATATTTTAAAGTGTCAATTGGCAATTCCATGTTATTTACAGATGGTATTATTATTTTTAGTAGTTTATTTGTATTTGGTTGGCCTAAATTCATTTATTCTATTATTAATATGTACATTATTAGTACTATGACTGATAAGGTAATTTTAGGAATTTCTAATTCTAAAGCCTTTTACATTATAACAGAACACGAAACGTCTATAAAGAAATTTTTATTAAACAGTTTATCGCATGGTGTGACAGTGTTAGAAGGAAGAGGTGGATATACAGGTAATAATCAAAAAGTTATTATGTGCATAGTTCCTACTAAAGAATACTTTGTGGTAAAGGAAGGAATTCATGAGATTGATCCAGAAGCATTTTTCTTAGTAACAGACTCTTATGAAGTATATGGAGGTGAATAGAGTGGATTTAATAAGAATTAAAAATGTTAATAAAACTTATAAAACAGGTGTAACAGCAATATATGATTTAAGTCTTACTATTGAAAAAGGTGAATTTATTTTTATTATAGGTTCTACTGGTTGTGGAAAGAGTACCTTAATTAAAATGCTTTATCGTGAAGAAAAACCAACTAGTGGTAAAATAATAGTTGGTGGTATCGACGTAGCTAAACTTAGAAATGGCAAAGTATATAAAATTCGTAGAAAGATTGGTGTAGTATTTCAAGACTTTAAATTATTACCTCGTTTAAATGTTTACGAAAATGTTGCATTTGCTGCGGAAGTATTAGGTTTATCTAAAGCTGAAATTCATGGTAAAGTGGTTAAAGCTTTAGAATTAGTCGGGTTAAAAGCACGAGCTAAAAATTATCCCGAACAATTATCAGGTGGAGAACAACAAAGAGTTGCTCTTGCCCGAGCAATAATAAATGAACCAAAACTTCTAATTTGTGATGAACCGACTGGAAACTTAGATGAAGTTACTAGTATGGAGATTATGAATGTATTAGAAGAGATTAATAAATTAGGCACAACAATTATTATGGTTACTCATGATACAGAAATTGTTGATAAAATGAAAAAAAGAGTAATTTTACTTGATTCAGGAAGATTATTAAAAGATTATGAGAAAGGAACCTATAAGCATGAAAGTATTTAGAATTTTAAGTAGGAATATTAGAGATTCTTTTAAAAGTGTATTTAGAAACTTTTCACTTTCTATTGCCTCTATTTCTTGTATAACAATAACACTAATTGTTGTGGCGATAGCTATTGTTCTTTCTGATAATGTAAATAATTTCGCTACGTTAGTAGAAAAAGATGTAACGATTGTAACCTTTATTAGTAATGAAGCAACATCTGATGATATTAAATCGTTAGGAGCAAAGATTGAAGCATTAGATAATATTGATTCTGTAACATTTGATTCTAAAATGGATATAATGAAAGAAATGATGGAATCTTCAGATGTATTTAATAATATCATGTCGAATTGGACAGAAGAAACTACACCTATTCAAGACACTTACTTAGTAAAGGTAGTAGATATTGAAGGAATAAAAAATGTTGCTGACGAAATTAAAAAGATGGATTTTGTTACAGTTGTCAAATATGGGGAAGGTATGGTTGAACAATTAGTTTCTATATTTGATGTAGTTAGAAAAATAAGTATAGGTTTAGTTATTGCTTTAATTATTGTAACTGCTTTCTTGATTGCGAATACTATAAAGATAACGATTTTTTCACGAAAAAGAGAAATCGAGATAATGCGTTTAGTAGGAGCATCTAATATTAATATTAAGATTCCATTTATTATGGAAGGATTATTTTTAGGCATTATGGGAGCTATTATACCAATTTGTGTAACAATATTTGGTTATATTGCATTATATACTAAATTTGATGGACAATTATTCTCACCATTTATTAGCTTAATTACACCAGAACCATTTGTTTATACTATTTCACTTATTTTATTATTAATTGGTATGGCTGTTGGTATGTTTGGAAGCCTTAGAGCTGTTAAGAAATATTTAAAGATATAATAATTGGTGTTGTTTATGATAAAAAAAATTAATAATAAATTTGAGAATTGGTATAGTAATTTTTTTAAAGATACGAAAAATATTAAAAATTTATTGTTTTATTTAGGATTGATTTGCACCTTAATTATTTTTACAACCGGAAGTTCACAAATTATTCAATTAGATAGTGTATTAATTATGAATATTCAAATTTTAACACAGGTATTTTTGATATTAAAGATAATTTTAACAAAAGAAAAATTGTCAAATTATCTTTTCTTTACGTTAATAATAGTATTAACGTATATTTGTGATAGTAATATGGGAAACCATTTTGAATTAACTCCAGTAATTCTTTTAATTATTGCATCTAGACAAGTTGAATCTAGTAAAATTATTGATTTTGTATTATGTTTTAATATATTATTGATTGGCTATCATGTTGCAGTATATATCTTAGATTACGTTTTTAATTGTGGATTCTTTGATCTTTCATATCAAACAAGTTTTTATAGAGGTGAAAAAATAAGACATGCTTTTTATTTTTATCATCCTAATACATTTTCTAATTATTTATTTTGGACATATTTAATGTATGTTTATCTTAATTTTAATAATAAAAAGAAAACTTTATTAATAGTATTTATCGGAATAATATTAGCTATTTTAACTTATATATTTCCTAATTCTAGAAATGCCTCTTTATTTTATTTGATATCTTTAATTTTATATGCACTTTTTAAAAATAAAAAGTTTACATCTTCTAAAAAGATCTGCTCATTACTTAGCTTTTCTTTTGTAATTTGTTTCTTTGTATCATTTTATTTATTAATATTTATGGATTCCAATACCGCTGTAGGCAATTTTATTAATAAATTTAATCTTTTTCTAAATAATAGATTACTGGTTGGCTATAGGTATTTAACGGTATATGGAATAAGTTTATTAGGTAATTTGTTTACACCAGAAAATAACTTATTAGCAGTCGGTTATTCTAGAGTTATTCTAGATAATTGGTATTATTACTTAATAATTAGAGTAGGTGTAATTATGAATTTGTTCTATCTTTATAGTTTTTCTAAAACATTAACGAAATCATTACAAAAAAAAGATTATTCTAAAGTATTCGCCATTGTAATTTTTCTTTTATATAATTGCATTGAATCTATTGGTATCAATCCGCAAATATCTTTTCCATTTTTCTTTTTAGGAATGTTTCTCTAAAAGTGTTATAAAAATAACACTTTTTTCATATATTTAAATGGTGATAATATGAATTTTGATGTTGGAGATCTAGTTACTCGTAAATCCTATAATAATGATTTAGTTTTTGAAATTACTGATATAATTGACGGTATATGTTATTTAAAAGGTAATAATGTAAGATTATTGGCGGATAGTCCTGTTGATGATTTAAATAAATATGAAAAAGAGGATGATACGGAAGAAAAAGAGTTTGTTGAACGTTCAAAACCTAAGATAGATCTGGATCGTACTGATTATTTTTATTTGCCAGGTAAAATATTACATATAGATGCTGATAGTGATTACTTAAATAGATGTTTAAATTATTATAAAGATGCTAATATATGGGCAATGGGAATTAAAGAAAAAGAAGAGAATATGAATTTATATATGACAGAGTGGTTAGAAAAATATCGTCCTAATATAGTAGTTATAACAGGTCATGATGCTTATTATAAAAAGCAAGGTACAGGTCTTAAAGCTTATAAAAATAGTGCTAATTTTGTGAGTGCTATAACAGAAGCTAGAAAATATGAACAGAGTCATGATAAATTAATTATAATAGCGGGTGCTTGTCAATCTGATTATGAAGAACTTATTAAGGCAGGAGCTAATTTTGCATCTAGCCCTAAACGAGTTAATATTCATGCTTTGGATCCAGCTATCATAGCAACTCGTATGAGTCTTTCAGATATTAATAAAGATATTGATTTAAAAAAGATATTATCGCAAACTAAATATGGTAGTGATGGTTTAGGAGGAATTATTACAAAGGGAACTATGTATATAGGATATCCAAGATAGGGGGCAAAATGAATATAGACAGTGTTAAAAGTAAGCTATATGATTATATAGGAGAATCAGTAACTATTAAGTGTAATTTAGGCCGTAATAAATATGAAAAGTATGATGCAACCATTAAAGAACTTTATAATAATGTCTTTATAGTTGAGACAAATAAGTATCATATAATTAAGTCTTTTTCCTATTCTGATGTAATAACTAAGGTAATTAAAATAGATTATTAATTTACAAAATTTGACATTATCCTATTGATAAAAGAAAAAAAATTAGATATACTTATTTTGTAATTATAATGGGAACACGAAGGGAGAGATTTGCATGAAAATTACATCTGTAGACGTTAGAAAGGTAAAAAGAGAAGAAGATAATTTAAAAGCTTTTGTAAATGTTACTATTGATGACGGGTTAGTTATTAAGAACCTAAGAGTTATTGATGGCACAAAAGGTTTATTTGTGGCAATGCCAAACCATAAAGATAAAAAAACTGGGAAATTTAAGGATATAGTACATCCAATTAATCAAGAAGTACGTACTATGTTTGAAGAAGCAATTCTAAAAGCGTATAATGAAACTGAATAAAACTCGAAAGAGTTTTTTTGTTTATATTTTTCATATTATTATCTCTTTAGAATATAATTAATTAGGTGATAATATGGACAAGGATATGATAGTAACTAGTAGTCATAGTATTAGCATTAGTGAACGTAAAAATATTAATATAACAGGTGTAAAAAAGATCGATAGTTTTGATAATGAAGAATTTTTATTAGAGACTACTATGGGCTATTTAGCTATTAAAGGAGAAGGTTTAGAGATTATAAAATTAGATACTTATCAAGGTAATGTTTCCATTAAAGGTAAAGCTAATAGTATGGTATATATGGATAATCATAAAAAACAAGAAAAAGATGAAGGTATCTTTGGGAAACTATTTAAATAATGAATATAGTGTTACAAATAATATCATTAATTTTTTCTTTTCTTTTTGGTTTTAGTTTTGCACTAGTTATAGGTTTATTTTATAGATTAATTTATAGTAAAAAAAAGATTGTTTGCTTGATAAGTAGTTTAATACTTGTTTTATTTGCAGTAGCAATTTATTTTATTGGATTAAGAAAAATTAATAATGCTATTTTTCATATTTATGAAATAATTAGTATAGTAGTAGGTTATGCCTTAGAATCTCTTATAAGTTTAAAGATTGCAAAAAGAAAAAATAGGTGATATAATCTCATTATAGGAGAGTATATAATATGGCTAAAAAAGTACCAAAAGCATCAAAACGTCGATTAGTTTTTTTAACACCATTTATTTTAATAATTACTGTATACTTTTTATTTACAGTAGGATATTATGGTTATAAATTAATTAGTTTAAAAAATGAACAAATAAAACTTTCTAATGATTTATTTACTCTTCAATCAGAAGAAAAACAGTTAAAAAATGAAATTCAAAAATTAAAGAATCCAGAGTATTTAGCAAGATATGCTAGGGAAAACTTTTTATATTCTAAAGATGGTGAATACATTATTAAATTAGAAACTAATAAAAAGTTAGAGCCAGAGAAAAATACTTTATTAGAAAAACTAGAAGAAAATTATATATATATTATAGCTATATTTAGTACTTTAATTTTATTATTTATTCTATTAGTATTTAGAAAAAATAAAAACAGAAGAGTTCGTAATTAGTATTAAAAAGAGGGTTATCATTCGATAATCCTCTTTTATAGTTTAAAATCATTAGTAATTTCACCTTCCATATTTTTACCATCATAGTAAGTTTTAATTTTATATCCTAAAATTTTAGCTATAACAATACTTGGAAAACTTTTAGCTAATTTATTATAGTCAGTAATAATATCATTATAGTATTTTCTAAAAGCTGTAATTTCGGCTTCTGATTCATTTAAAGCAACTTCTATTTTAATGAAATCTTCACATTTTTGTAGTTGTTCATATGATTGTTTATAACTATTAAATTCATTAATTACATCATATAAACTTCGATCAAGTTCGAAGTTAGATAATTTTTTAGATCGAAGTTTACTAATACTACTTAAAACATCAGCATTTTCTTCTAAGTTACAATTAGCTTTAATTATATTAATGGATTTATTTAATAAATCAAATCGTTTTCGTAGAGTAGAATCAATATTAGCTTCAGCTTCGTTAATTCTTATAATATATTTTTGAAAGTTATTATAAATATTAGCACATACTATTAATATTAAGCATACAATTATTATAAAAAATAAAATATCAGAGATAAAATCCATTCTAATCACCTATAATGATTATAGCAAATCAGCTTATAAAAATCAATTATTTGGATAGAATTCAGGACTATAGTTTATAGGTTCATCAAAAGAAACATAGTCAACATAGATCATGAATAATAACTGCCAAGTGCCAGTATTTGGTTCACTTAAGATGATATGATCTCTACCAGATTGTTCAATAATACCATTGAACTCTAAATCACGCCATTCAGTTGAATCAGGGAATGTCATATGGACACGAGCTTTTTTTCCTTTATTTAATCTTAATATATTCTCAATATAAGATTGTTCCATCGGTAGTTCTGTACTATAATTAGCGGCCATTTGCTGATTAGGTACAGGATTATTACCTACATAAATTGGTTTTCCCGGGAATTCTTGTTTCCCATAAAAAGGGGTACTACTATTTGAAAAATTATTATTGTTATTCATTCTAATCATCCTCTCTATAAATTCTATTTTTTTAAACATTAAATATTACAAAAGCGTGATATAATGTAAATAGAGATGCTGCTATGCAAAGATTTATAATGAATGAACTTATTAACAGAAAAAATAGTAAAATTATAAAATCTTTAATATTAAAAGGAGCTAGATAAGTCGGAAAAATTTATCTATTAAAAAGAAATAAACTATTTTAAGTTAAATCAAATAAGAGTACAAATAATAATAGCTTAAGTAAATTTAATAATAATGAAATATTTTATATATTTTTTTTAAATAATTTAAAAAAAGATGGTAAAATAATTAATATACCATTATATTTTATAGAATATATTGATAATTTAAATATTAATTAGAATTATTGGAGGGATAGAATGAGAATTAATATTGGTGTATCTAATCGTCATGTTCATTTGACACAAGATGATTTTAATTTATTATTTGGGGATGATCAGGAACTAGAGGTCAATCGTTATTTAACACAACCAGGAGAATTTGCTTCTAATAGTTTTGTTACTTTAAAAACTGATAAAAGTAGTATGGAGAATGTTAGAGTTTTAGGCCCATTACGTAGTTATACACAAATAGAAATAGCTAAAACTGATGCTTATAAATTAGGTATCAATCCACCAGTTCGTGAATCTGGTGATATTGTTGGTAGTGAGGGTATTACTATTATAGGACCAAAAGGCCAAATAGAAAAAACAGAAGGATGTATTATTGCTAGTCGTCATATTCATGTGACAAGTGAAGATGCTAAAAAACATGGTTTTGATGAACAAAAAAAATATCTAGTAAAGATAGGTGGCATTAAGGGTGGTGTTATGAGTAATGTATCAGTTAAAATAAGTGATAACTATACTTTTGAGATGCATGTTGATACTGATGACGCTAATGCTCATTTTATTGGTAAAAATAATAATATTGGTGAAATCATAGGAGAAGATAATGAATCAATTTAGAGTTTGTGATAAATGTAAAGCAACTAATATAAAGACTTTAGTACCGAGATTAAAAGAATTAGATAGTGAAGCAGAAATAATTATTGGTTGTCAAAATTTCTGTGGCATTGGTGCTAAAAAATCTTTTGTTATCTGTAATCATGTACCAATAGTTGCTGAAAATGAAGATGAATTAATAGATAAAGTAAAACAAGCTATTGAAAAATAGTTTGTTTTTTTTATTTTATTCATTATTTTCATTTTCTGTATCTTCTTCATCTTCTTTAATAGTAGGAATAACATCATCTAAAGAAAAATCTTCATTTTTAGGTTCAGTTCCTTTGATATAATACATAATTTTTTTATGTTTAGAGTCGTTAGTAGCAAGTTCGCCAGTAGTAGGATCAGTTAAAACTCCCACAACATTATTAGGCATTTGATACCAATTATCTTCTTTATCTTTTAAATAATTTTCCATAGTTTCTAACCAAATTCTTTTAGATATTACACCTTTAGATCCTTCTATATTTCTATTATCATCATAGCCTGTCCAAACTCCCACTATTAGATCTTTATTATAACCAAAAATTAATCTGTCATAATCTGTAGAACCAGTTTTAACAGCATACTTTTTAGTCATTTGTGAAGCATAGTTAATTAAAGTAGGGTAATCATAATCGATTAACTCTTTAGAATAGGTACACGTAAGTAATTCGTTTAAAACATAAACAATTCCACGATTTAAAACATTTTCTCGTTTTTCTTCAGCTTGATATAAAATATTTCCGTTTTCATCTTCAACTCTACTTATTAAGTGAGGTTCCACTTTATACCCTTCATTAGCAAATGTAGCATATGCTCCAGTCATATCGATAACATTTATTTCTTTAGTACCAAGTGGTAAAGAAGGGATGGCTTCTAGATTAGCATTTATTCCAAGTCGTTTCGCGGTTTCTACTAATGTATCTTCACCAAGGAATATATGTGTTTTAACAGCATAAACATTATCGGAATAAGCAATAGCGGTTGCTAAAGTGATATCTTTATCTGGATAAGTATTGTTATAATTATGTGGTGTATATGTTTGATTGTTAGAAAATGTAAAGATGGTTTTTTCACTAGTAAACTTGGTTGATGGTGTAAATCCATTTTCTAAAGCGGAATAATATAAAAATGGTTTCATAGTAGAACCAACTTGTCTTTTAGAACTAATAGCGCGATTGAATTGACTCTTAGCGTAATTTTTACCACCAGCAAGTGCAAGGATATGTCCATTCTGAGGATCCATTACTACAGCTGCTAATTGTAATTCATCTTCATTGGCAGTGTTTTTTCTAATACTGTCATTTAAAATATTTTGAGCATTCATATCTAAATAAGTATATATTTTTAGACCACCAGTTTCTAAGAAAGTGGCTGGGATGGTTTTAATTTGATATAGTTCTTGTAAAACAGCATCTTGATAATACATTAAAGTTTCATTATTACTAGTATTTTTATTACCTAGATAGGTAAGTTCTGTATTTACGGCTTCTTCTTTTTCTTCCTCAGTAATATAATCGTTTTTAACCATGGCTGATAAAATAATTGCTTGTCTCTTTTTTGCGGCTTCTTCATTCGCAAGTGGTGAGTAGTATCCTGGACTTTTAGGGATCCCTGCTAAAATGGTTGCTTCTGCTAGAGTTAAATCACTAGCACTTTTTCCAAAATAGTAATTACTAGCATTTTCTATTCCAAAAATACCACCATAATTAATAGTATTTACATATCCTTCTAATAATTCTTCTTTATTATAATGGGATTCTAACCTAATTGTTAACCAAGCTTCTTCTATTTTTCTAGCCCAAGTTTTATCAAAAGTTAAAAATAAGTTTTTAGCGTACTGTTGGGTAATAGTTGAAGCTCCTTGTAACCTTCCTCCACTTTTAAAATTTATATATAAAGATTTAATTATTCTTGGTATATCAAATCCATGGTGTCTGAAAAACTTTTTATCTTCTATCGCTACAGTGGCATCTATTAAATATGGCGAAATATCTTCTAACTTAATCCATTTATCAGTAGTATCAGCATTATAAGTATTACCATTTATATCGATAAATGTAAATTTATTAGCGGAGTTAATAGCGAGTTTTGGAGTAAATCTAGCATATAAATAAACACCAGCATATATGATTATTCCAATGAATAAAAACCAACAAAAACAAGTTAATAATTTCTTTATTAGTCGCATTTTATCACCATCCTAAATTTAGTATTCATCAAAAAAGTAAAATTTATTAATAAATTTAAAAAAATATGTATAAAAAAATATAAAGTTATGCTATAATTACATTCAGTTAAAAGGAGAGAGGAAATGTCTAAATTTAATGGTCTTTTAAATCTTACTAAAAATAATACTTGTATTTATGATAATTTTGCTATTAAAGGTATTAAAAATACTAATAAAATTATTTATAGAGAAGATGATATTAGTGTAACTATTTTTATAGAGGATAATACAATAAAAATGAAAAGAACAACATCTGATTATATTATTGAAATGCCTTTTATAAATAATGTTTCTACAATTGGTAAATATTATTTAAAAGAAGAAAAAAGTAGTATAGACCTTAATCTTAATACAAATATAATTACATATGATGAAAGTAAGATTTATATTGATTATAATTTGTCGATGGTTGATGAATATATAGGACATTTTGTTTTCTCTTTAGAATTAGAGGTGGAATTATGATCTTAAAAGAGGTTATAAAGAGTGCAGTATGTTGTTATTTTAAAGATGAAATTACTATGTCAAATATTGTAGTTGAAAATCCTAAAGAGCGTAAAATGGGTGATTATGCTTTACCTTGTTTTTCATATGCTAAAGTAGTTCATAAAGCTCCTAATGTAATTGCTGAGGAATTAAAGGTATATTTAGTTAATCATTGTTCATTAATTGAAAGAGTAGAAGCAATTGGTGGCTATGCTAATGTGTTTTTAGATAGAGGTCGAATAGCTGAAGAGGTTTTAACTACAATAATTGCTCAAAAAGACAATTATGGTTATAATGATTCAGGATTAGGAAAAACAATAGTTATTGATTATTCTTCTCCTAATATAGCAAAACCTTTTGGTGTAGGACATTTAAGAAGTACGGTAATTGGTAATGCTTTAAGAAATATTTGTAAGAAAAATGGTTATAATGTTATTGGTATTAATTATTTAGGCGACTGGGGTACTCAATTTGGAAAAATGATTTGTGCTTATAAAATGTGGGGTAATACAGAAGAGATTAAGAAAAATCCTATTGATGAATTGAAACGTTTATATGTTAAATTTCATGAAGAAGCAGAGAAAGATCCATCTTTAGAAGATTTAGGTAGAAAAGCTTTTAAAGATTTAGAAGATGGTGATCCAAAGTCTTTAGAACTTTGGAAATGGTTTCGTGATGAGTCATTAATAGAATTTAAAAAAACCTATGATTTATTAGGCGTAAGTGATTTTGATTCTTGGCAGGGAGAATCTTTCTATAATGATAAAATGGATGTAGTTGTAGAAGAATTAGAAGATAAACATTTACTTGAAGAAAGTGAAGGGGCAATGATTGTCTCTTTAGACAATGATTTACCTCCCGCATTAATTAAAAGAAGTGATGGAGCCACTTTATATATCACACGTGATTTAGCGGCTGCAATACATAGAAAAAAAGAATATGATTTTGCTGAAGCTTTATACGTAGTTGGAAATGAACAATCATTACATTTTAATCAATTAAAACAAGTACTTGCTAAAATGGGTTACGAATGGAATAAAGATATTCATCACATCTCTTTCGGATTAATTTTACAAAATGGTAAAAAAATGTCTACTCGTCATGGAAAATCTGTTAAATTACATGATGTGTTAGAAGAAGCTATTGCGCTTTCTAAAGAATATATGATGAATAGAAATTCTACTTTAGATAATATTGATCTTATTAGTCAAAAAGTAGGTGTTGGTGCAGTAATTTTTAATGATTTAAAGAATTATCGTATTAATGATATAGAATTTCATCTAGAGGATATATTAAAATTTGAGGGTGAAACCGGACCTTATATTCAATATACTTATGCTAGAATTATGTCACTTCTAGAAAATAAAAAGAATATTGAATTTTCATTTAAAAATGTCACATTTAATGAATATGAATGGTATTTAATTTTTAATTTATATCAATTTGCGGACGTTATTAAGCGTGCAAAAGAAAATTATGATCCAAGTGAAGTAGCTAAATACTTAATTGATATTGCTAGAGACTTTAATAAGTGGTATGCATTAGAACGTATGATAGATGAAGATGTAGAAAAAACAGAAAGTCGTCTTTTAGTAGCGGAAGCTACATCAATAGTTATTAAAGAGGGTATGCGTTTACTTGGTATTGAAGTATTAAATAAAATGTAGGAGGAATACTATGAAATTAAAAGATATGAAATTAGAAGAATTAGAATTATTATCTCATGCTGATTTAACTTACAAAATTTTAAAAGAGGAAAAGAAACCTCTAAATACACCAACTATATTTCATCATATTTGTGATTTATTAGAATATACAGAATCTGATTTTGAGGATAAGATTGGTGATTATTATACTTCTCTTACAATCGATAAAAGATTTATTATGTTAGATTCAGGAGAATGGGATTTAAGAGAAAATCATTCAGTAGCGATCAATATGGAAGATGAAATTATAGATGAAGACGATACAGAGGAAGAAGTAGATTCTACAGATGAAGATGAAGAATATAATGAAGAAATAGATGTAGAAGAAGAATCATTAGATTCAACAATTGAAGATGAACTAGAAGATTCCGATGATGATATGGATGATTTATCTATTCTAGATGAAGATGAATTAGAAGCTGAATAGGCTTCTTTTTTTATAAGATAAATTTTCTAGTTGGCACTTTCTGAACATTCTAACAAATATTCATTTTTTTGGTTACTTAATAATTTACTTTTCTTTTTAGGCTTTTATTTTCATATGTTTCTACAAATGGGTGTTTTGACAATTTTAATCGACAAAATTCGAAAAAACTATTGAAAGAATATAAATAAGTTGATAAAATTAATAATAGAGAGAAGTATTGATTTGTGAATCAATATGTAAAAAAAGGTAGAGTTGGTGGATATTATGAATAATAATACTAATAAATGTATACAAATAGTTAACCTGGGGGGGGGGTATATTAACAACCCTTATTACTATAACAAAGAAAGCACAAAAACAAATTGGAGGAAACTCTAATTTGTTTTTGTGCTTTTTTGATGTTTAGAAAGAAGGTTATCAAATGAAAAGAATAAATAAGAAGAATAGATGGAAGAATTTAAGCTTTCTAAAGAAGAATATATTGTTATTGGTAATCTGTTTTACTTTGTTATCAATTTCAAGTATTGCGTATTCCGCTTTAAATCAAACTTTAAATATTAGTGGTGACTTAGTTCTTCGAAGTATTAAAGAATTACGTATTACTTCTTTAGAACTCGTAGAAACAGTAAATGGTGGTTATGAATACTACAATAGTAAGTATTCTAATAATACCGTCACTATCAGTAGTAGTTTACCTAATAAAGGATCAGCTGTAACTTATGAAGTAACAATCGAAAATACCGGTACAGTCGATATGACGATTGCGAGCTTAAGTACATCTAGTAGTGATACTTCAGGTAAAGTTACAGTCGACGGAATAAAGGTAGAGGATATAATACCATACAACAATAGTAAAACATTTAGAATAACCTTAGAAAAAACTGTTACTAGTGATATAAAAGAAATAAGTGGTCTATTAGAATTAACATTTACAGAAGTAGTACCCAATCCAAATTTCTGTTTAGATAATGGTTTTAATAAATTATCAGATTGTATCTTAGTAATGGATACTAAGAATACTAATCTAGAAGAAACAAAAGAAGAAATAGAAAATAGAGTAGCTAACTTTAAACAAATAGCACCATATACAACGTATAA
>CANTWP010000098.1 GCA_947853245.1 uncultured Bacilli bacterium
TGGGGGCTCGAACCCCAGACCCACTGATTAAGAGTCAGTTGCTCTACCAACTGAGCTAAGAAGACAAATTTTTTAGAACAGATTAAGTATAACACAATTTTTTTGACTAAGCAATACCAAACCCTAAAAAAGTACAAATATTTCAAATAATTGCTGGTGAATATTGAAAAGCATTTCTATTTATGATATTCTTTTATTAGATACGATAGGGGGCGTAATAATGAAAGGTATTATATTAGCAGGGGGGTCTGGTACAAGACTAAATCCACTGACTACGGTAACATCAAAACAATTGTTACCAATTTATGATAAGCCAATGATATATTATCCAATGGCTGTATTGATGGAGGCTGGTATTAGAGAAATATTGATAATATCTACACCAGAGGACACACCTAAATTTATGAAATTATTTGGTGATGGAAGTCATATTGGTTTATCATTAGATTATAAAATTCAACCAAAACCTGAAGGCTTAGCACAAGCATTTATAATTGGCGAAAACTTTATTGGCAATGATAACATTTGTATGATTTTAGGCGATAATATTTTTTATGATCCTAATATGAAAGAGAAACTAATTAGAGCTACTAATTTAATAATGGGAGCAACCTTATTTGCATATAAAGTAGATGATCCAAGACGTTTTGGAGTTATTGAATTTGATAAAAACAATCATGCTCTTAGTATAGAAGAAAAACCGTTACATCCAAAAAGTAATTATTGTGTAACAGGATTGTATTTTTATGATAATAATGTGGTGAAATATGCTAAAGAATTAAAGCCAAGTAAACGTAATGAATTAGAAATCACTGATTTAAATAATATATATTTAAATAATAATACTTTACAAGTAGAAGTTTTAACTGAAGAAGCTAAATGGTTAGATGCAGGAACCGTTGATAGTTTGTTGGAAACTGCATTATTTATTAGAGATAAGGAGTTGGCGATACATAAGAAGATTGGTTGTTTAGAAGAGATTGCTTATCGAAATGGCTGGATTGATTCTTGTAAATTAGAAGAAAGTATTCATTCAATGGGAAATAATAATTATAAGCAATATGTTAAGAAGTTATTAAAATGATGGGGGATAATAATATATGAGAATAATAGTAACTGGCGGAGCCGGATTTATAGGAACTAATTTTATTTATTATGAATTAAATAATCATCCTGAAGATGAAATTATTTGCATTGATAATTTAACGTATGCTGGAAATCTTAACAATTTACAAGGAGCGTTAGAAAATTTAAATTTTTCATTTATAAAAGCAGATATAACAGATGAAGATAAGATCGATCTAATATTTGATAAATATAGGCCAGATATAGTTGTTAATTTTGCAGCAGAAAGTCATGTCGATAGATCTATTTCTGATCCAACAATATTTATTAAAACTAATGTGATAGGCACACAAGTATTGATGAATGCAAGTCGTAAATATAATGTATCTAGGTTTCATCAGGTTTCTACTGATGAAGTTTATGGTGATTTACCGTTAGATAAACCAGAGCTGCTATTTCTAGAGAGTTCACCAGTAAAGACTAGTAGTCCTTATAGTTCATCAAAAGCATCAGCAGATTTATTAGTAATGTCTTATTTTAGAACATTTGGACTACCTGTGACTATTAGTAGATGCAGTAATAATTATGGTCCTTATCAATTCCCTGAAAAGTTGATTCCTTTAATGATTGGTAAGGCAATTAATGATGAAAAATTACCGGTTTATGGCGATGGCAAGAATGTCCGTGATTGGATCTATGTTGATGATCATTGTTCTGCGATCGATACAATTATTAGAAAAGGTAAACCTGGTGAGATTTATAATGTTGGTTCTAATAATGAAAAAAATAATTTAGAGATTGTAAATACAATCTTAGATATGTTAAATAAGCCTAAAAAGTTAATTAGTTTTGTAGCAGATCGTCCTGGTCATGATTTAAGATATGCAATTGATTCTTCTAAGATAAAGAAAGAACTAGGTTGGTGTCCATTAACTACATTTAGTGAAGGCATGCGAAAAACAATTGATTGGTATTTAGAGCAAGACAAATAGCATGGTTGTTTAGGAGTGGAGAAGTAATGAAAAAGAAACAAAAAAATGTATTTATTATTGGTTCAAAGGGAATACCAGCCAATTATGGAGGATTTGAAAGTTTTGTAGATAAATTAACTTTATATGCCAAAGACAAAGATATAAAATATTATGTTTCTTGTGCCGTTTATAGTAATGAGGAATATCAAAAACTAGAAAAAGAATTTACTTATCATGATGCTTTATGTTTTCGTATTAATGTTCCTAATATAGGACCGGGTAAAGCTATTATATATGATTTAAAAGCAATAAAGTATTGTATTGATTATATAAAGAAAAATCATATTGAAAAACCTATTATATACGTTTTAGCGTGTCGTATTGGTCCTTTTATTTTACATTATAAAAAACAATTACATAAATTAGGCGGAGCTCTTTATATTAATCCTGATGGTCATGAATGGTTACGCGCTAAATGGAGTTTCCCAGTTAAAAAATATTGGAAGATGTCAGAACAATTAATGGTAAAACATGCCGATCTATTAGTTTGCGATAATACTTATATTGAGAAGTATATTAAATCTGATTATAGTAAGTATAATCCTAAAACTACTTTTATTGCGTATGGTTCTGAGATATCTGATTCTATCTTGAATAAAGACGATGTTAAAGTAATAGAATGGTATGACAAGCATGGTGTTAAATCTAATAAATATTATTTGGTAGTTGGTAGATTTGTACCAGAAAATAATTTTGAAACAATGATCAGAGAATTTATGAAATCTAATAGTAAAAAAGATCTAGTTTTAATTACAAATGTATCTGATAGTTTTTTACAAGAATTGAAAGAAAAGACAAACTATGATAAAGATAGTCGTATTAAATTTGTAGGAACTGTTTACGATCAAGAATTACTTAAATATATACGTAAACATGCGTATGGTTATATTCATGGTCATGAAGTTGGAGGAACTAATCCTTCTTTACTAGAATCACTTGGTATTACAAAATTAAATTTATTATTAGGAGTTAACTTTAATAAAGAGGTTGGTAGTAAAGCCGCTGTTTATTGGAATAAAGAAGCTGGTAATTTAGCTAGTTTAATAGATAAATGTGATCTTATGAATAAGACTGATATTAATAAATTAGGAAAACTTGCTAAAGAAAGAATAAAAAAACATTATAGTTGGGAATATATAGTAGATAGGTATGAATATATATTTAATCGTTTTGATAAATATTTAAAATAATTTAGCTATTATTAATTTAAAGCCAGGGATTAAATTTAGATTTAAAAGAGGTGTTTATGAAAAGAATACTGTTTTTACATGCTGGGGCAGAAATGTATGGATCAGACAAAGTAATGTTTGATCTAATATGTAATTTAGATAAAAGTAAATATGAACCATATGTTATCCTTCCTAATGATGGGTATTTAGTTGAAGCACTAAGGCAAGAAAATATAAAAGTCGAAATTATCCCTTATCCTATTATTAGAAGAAAATATTTTAATATTAAAGGTATTTTATCTTATTGTATTAATTATCAAAAATATTCTAGACAACTTACTGTTGTAGCAAAACGTGAACATATTGATATAATTCATAATAATACATCTACAGTATTAGAAGGCTGCTATATCAGTAGAAAACTTAAAATTCCTTTAATTTGGGTTATCCATGAAATTATTCTTCGCCCTAAATTTGTATTTAAAAATATTAGTAGAGTCATTGCTAAATTTGCAACTTCTGTTGTAACAGTATCTAACGCAACAAAAACTCATTTAGAAAAGACCGGTTATTTTAAAAAAACAAATATTGATGTTATTTATAATGGCGTTGATATTAATCGTTTTAATCCCAATGTTGATTGTAATTATTTACGAAAAGAATGGAATATACCTAAAAATGCTAAAGTAATTGGTATGCTCGGAAGATTGAATAGTTGGAAAGGTCAATCGGATTTTTTAACGGCAGTTAATATGGTGTTAAAAGATCACAAAGATACATATGCGATTATGGTAGGTGGAACTTTTGCTGGTGAAGAATGGCGTAAAGACGAATTACTTAAAGAAATTTCTGCTTCACCTTATCATGATCGAATTATTTATTCTAATTATCGAACTGATAGTGAGTGTATTCATAAATTATTTGATGTATTTGTCTTGCCAAGTACTAACCCTGATCCGTTACCAACTGTAGTTTTAGAAGCTATGGCCACTGAAAAACCTATAGTTGGCTATAGTCACGGTGGAATCTGTGAGATGGTAAAAGATAATGAAAATGGATTATTAGTAGCACCAAGAGATACCACTGCTTTAGCGCTTGCTATTAAAAGATTGTTAGATGATGAAACCTTAAATAAAAAAATGGGTAAGAAATCTCTACAAAGATTACAGAAAAATTTTTCATTAGCTATGTATGTTAATAATTTTTCAAAAGAATATAATAAAGTATTAAAAAAATAAGAGTATAAAAAATTTATACTCTTTTAATTATTATTTTAGAAAATATCAATTTGCAAAATAATAAAAAAATGATATAATAGGTAGCTATGAAAGGAGAAAATTATGTCTACTTTAGAAAAATTTTATGATAATTTATATTTTATAGGTTTAAAAAGCTTATTAATAGATAATGTTACCTGGTTAAAAATTAATGAAAAGTATTCGATTAAAGTTAAGCTATTATCAGATGGTAATTCAGAAATACCGCAATTTGCTATTATGATTATTAATAATTTTGGAAAAGATATTTATGAACACCGTATCTGTATATCTAAATTAAATGATATTAATGGAATGAGTGCTATTTTTCCAATTATGAAGAGATGTTCACTTCGTGAAAAAACAGATTATATCTTTAAAAATGATTTAACTAATAATGAAAAACCTTATAGTATGTGTTATGTTCCGGTTCATTTAAAGCCATTAACAGAGAGCTTATTTGATTCCATTAAGAAGTTATATGATGATTGTAGCGATGATTTGGCTGATAAATTGAAAGAAGATTCTGAAATTAAACCAGCTAAAATAAAGACTGTATTTTAAATAATCTACTAATGTAGGTTATTTTTTTTAAAAAAAATATAGGATACGTGATATAATTAAATAGGAGGAAATAGATATGTTTGAGAATAATAAAATATTTATATTAGGAATGGCAAGAAGTGGTTATGAAGCTGCTAAATTGTTATCTAAATATAATAATGAAATTTTAGTTACTGACAGCCAAGAACAAGATATCGAACATGTTAAAGAGTTAGAACAACTTGGTGTAAAAATAATAATTACAGAAGATCCTATTGATCTATTAGATAGTTCTTATCGTATAGTAGTTAAAAATCCTGGTATTAAACCTAATCATGCTATTGTAGAAAAAGCTAAACAATTAGGTATACCAGTGGTTACGGAAATAGAGGTGGCTTATTATTTTAAACCACATAATGTTAAAGTAATAGCGATTACTGGTTCTAATGGAAAAACCACTACCACAACTTTAACATATGAAATATTAAAAAAAGCTGGTTTACCAGTTAAATTAGGAGGAAATATTGGTTATCCAGTTTGTTCTTTAGTCGCAGAAACCAAGGAGAATGATATCTGGGTATTAGAAATATCAGGACAACAATTACATGATATTATTAATTTTAAACCTGATGTTTCAGTTTTAACTAATTTGTCTCCAGTTCATTTAGATTATTTTGAAAATTATGATAATTATAAATTAAGTAAATGCCGAATTTTTGAAAATCATACTAAAGAAAATCTTGCTATTATAAATGCAGGAGATCAAGATGTATTAGATTCTACAAAAAATATATTATCTAAGACAATTTATTTTTCTAGTAAAAATTCAAGTGATTTATGTCTAAAAGAAGATGCTATATACTATTATGATGAAAAAATTATTAGTTTAAAAGATATTCGTATTAAAGGAAATCATAATTATGAAAATGCTATGTGTGCTATAGGAGTATGTAAGTTTTTTAATATTGATAATAAATATATATATGATGTTTTATCTACATTTAATGGCGTGGAACATCGAATAGAATTTGTTAAAAATGTAAATGGTCGAGATTTTTATAACGATTCAAAAGCAACTAATGTTAAATCTACTCAGATTGCTTTATCTGCTTTCAATAATCCAACAATATTATTATTAGGCGGATTAGATCGTGGTCACTCTTTTGATGATTTAAAAGATTATTTAAAAAATACAAAACACATTATCTGTTTTGGAGAAACTAAAAATAGAATAAAGACTTTTGCTGATACTTTAAATGTACCTTGTACAATTGTAGATAACATCAAAGAAGCGGTTTCTTTAGCTTATAATCTATCAGCAATAGGAGATACAATTCTTTTAAGTCCAGCTTGTGCATCTTGGGATCAATATAAATGTTTCGAAGATCGAGGAAATGATTTCAAGGAATCAGTATCTCAATTATAAGTAGGTGAATTATGAATAGGGAAAAACTAGAAGAAGTTTTAATAGAAGAAGATTTTCCAGCAGAAGGAATGAGTTTGGATGAAAGAGATTTTTGTTTAGAATTGATTTCTAATTGTAAAGATATTAAAGAACCAGAAAATATTGATAATATTGAACCAGGTAAACTTGTGGAAATGCATTTAAAAAAAGAACAATCAAAAATACATTTTAATGGTTCAGTGCATTATATTTTAAAAGGTGCGACAGAGAATAGATGTATTAATGGTATTGTTTTTAAACATAATGGCAATATTTGTGTTGATACGCAAGTTACTAGATTAAAAAATTTAGATGGTGCCAAAGTATATACTATGTTTGATGAGTTTGTGATAAAAAATGGTAATATCATATCTCGTCGTAGTCATTATAATTATGATTTATCAAAAAAATACGAAGATGAAATTAAAATAAAATTTGGAGGAATAAAATAATGAAAATTAAAAATGTTGTAGGTAGAGAAATATTGGATTCTAGAGGTAATCCAACCGTTGAAGTAGATGTAATTTTAGAAAATGGAGTAATGGGTCGTGCTGCTGTTCCAAGTGGAGCTTCTACTGGAGAACGTGAAGCTTTAGAAATGCGTGATGGCGGGGATCGTTACTTAGGTAAAGGCGTTTTGAATGCTGTTAAGAATGTAAATGGTCCACTTAGAGATTTAGTAATAGGAATGGATGCTAAAGATCAAAAAGCTTTAGATTACGCTATGATCGAACTTGATGGTACTGAAACTAAGAGTAGATTAGGGGCGAATGCTATTTTAGGAATTTCTATGGCTGCGATGAAAGCTAGTGCAATTAATGAAGGATTACCACTTTATAAATATATTGGTAGTGAAAAAATATTACCAAGACCTATGATGAATATTATTAATGGTGGTGCTCATGCTGATAATAAATTAGATTTTCAAGAATTTATGATAATTCCTATTCGTGATACTTTTAAAGAAACACTTCGAGTAGGAGCAGAAGTATTCCATAACTTAAAGAAAGTTTTAAATAGTAAAGGTTTAGCAACCGGAGTTGGTGATGAAGGTGGTTTTGCTCCTAATTTAAAGTCCAACACTGAAGGCTTTGAACTTATTATGGAAGCTATTAAAAAAGCAGGATATGTACCAGGAAAAGATGTTTGTATTGCTATCGATGTAGCCGCTAGTGAATTTTATGAAAATGGTAAATATAACTTAGTTGGTGAAGGTAGAAGTTTAACAACTGATGAACTTATTGATTTTTATGAAGAGTTGGTAAATACTTATCCAATTATTTCTATTGAAGATCCAGTAGATGAGAATGATTGGGAAGGCTTTTCTAAAGTAACAGAAAGACTAGGAAACAAAGTTCAATTAGTTGGAGATGATCTATTTGTAACTAATAAAAAGTGTTTACAAATGGGAATAGATAAACATGCTGGTAATGCAATTCTTTTGAAAGTAAATCAAATTGGCACTATAACTGAAACTTTAGAGACAATTGAACTTGCTAGAAGTAATGGTTATAAAACGGTTATATCCCATCGTAGTGGAGAAACAGAAGATACTACTATTGCAGATTTAGCGGTTGGTTTAGGTTTAGGTCAAATTAAAACCGGTTCTCTTTCTAGAACAGATCGTATTTGTAAATATAATCAATTACTTCGCATTGAAGAAGATATTAATCATTAGAAAAGTATCATGTA
>CANTWP010000099.1 GCA_947853245.1 uncultured Bacilli bacterium
AATGTTAAGTATTTTATGGCACATTTACCGCACGGAAAATGTGTTATAAAATTATTGTACCAAATTTATAACGAATTTGAAGTATAAGGGGAAAGTATTATTTATTTTATTTTGCAAATCGGTTTTGATAATGGTATATAATAAAAATAAAGGTATAAGATTATCCAAAACTATTAATTTTAAATATATTGACCCCTTACCCCTAAAGTTTGGAACCCTTAATTAAACTCATATAGTTGTTATATACAGGATCGCCCACTATTATAATTGAAAAAATAGTTAAAGTGAACAGAACCACATTTATTACATTTAAATTCATAAAACCTTCTTGATATTGAAGAAACAAATTCATTAGATAAAATTTTAGAAATAAGTAATCTACATAATTTAATATTATTCTTTTTGTTTTTATTTGAAAGTATTCCATAATGTTTAATTTTAGTAAAATTATCAGGTAATACATGCATAAGAAATCTTCTAATAAATTCTAATGCAGAAATAGTTATTTCTTTGATTTTAGAATTGTCTTTATAGTCTTTGTATTCAAAAGTAACAAGACCATTTTCTATATTTTTAATTCTTTCATTTGAAATGGCCACTCTAAAAGAATATCTACCGACATATTCAATAACATTTTCCGCTTTTCCTTTAGGTGGTTCAATATAAGTAATCCAAGATTTATTATAAAGTGTTTCAAGAAATTTGTTAAAAGAATTAATACTATTAAGATTATGATTCAAAGAAAGATTATTAAATTCATGCTTTAAATAATAAAGAAATTTTTTCTTAAATAAAGAACCTAAAACTTGAACTTTAACTAGATAATCTTTTTCACAAGAAATCCATTTATTGTTTTTAAGTCCACCACCAGTTACAATAGAATGAATATGAGGATGCATTTCCATAGTTTGTCCCCAAGTATGAAGAATAGAAGTAATGCCAACTTTAGCACCTAGCCATTTAACATCTTCAGCAAGAGTAAGTATAGATTCGCTAGTAGCCTTAAACAAAATATTATAACAAATTTTACAGTTATGCATAAAAATATCATTTAATTCATGGGGAACAGTAGTAATAATATGGAAATATTTAGAATCAAGTAAGTAACTAGATTCTTTTTGAATCCATTTTTCACGAGCATAGTTTTGACACATAGGACAGTGTCTATTACGACATGAATTATAACCAAAATATTCTTCACCACATTCTTGGCAAGTACAAACATGAAATCCAAGATTTTTAGTTTTACAATTTCTAATAGCATTAAAAACTTTCCATTGTTGTTTAGATAAGTTATATTTTTTTATGTATTCATCACCATAATTGATAAAAATATCCTGAATAGTATATTTAGACATACTTAACTCCTTTAGAACCATTAAAACATTGAGATAAATGAAGATAAATAGTAGTAGTATTCACATTAGAATGACCAAGCATAGATTGTAATTTAAGCAATGAACCACCATAAGATAAATAATAAGTAGCAAAGGAATGTCTTAACGAATGAAAAGAAATATTATCATCTAAATTATACAAGTCCTTAATAACAGAAAAATAATTAATAATAGTTTTTTCATTGATAAAAGGTTTATTATTAGAACCCTTAAAAATATAACCACTTTTAATATTGTTTTTAATACAATAAGCACGTAAGGCCTTAATAACGATATTAGGTAATATAGTAAATCTTTCTTTATTACCTTTACCTAAAACTTTAAGTTTATTTTGACTAGCAAAAACATCTTCAACTTTAATATGAGCGACTTCACTGACACGTAATCCACAAAAGAAAGCAAGCAACATCCAACATTTATGTTTAAGATATTTCTCATCATTAACAATTTTAGCAAAAAGTTCTTTAGATAAAATAGTAGGCAACTTTTTAGTTAACTTGGAAGTAGGTAATAAAATTCTATTAAGAGAAACATTAAAGCAAACAATATATAACAATCTAATAGAACAGACAGCAAGATTATAAGTGTATTTACATTTATTAGGAATAAGGTATTCATGTTGTAAGAAGTCAATAATATCATTTTCTTTTAAAGAATCAATATTGGTATTAGAATCATAAAATTTAAAAAACCTATTTAAAACACTTTTATAATTATTAAAAGTTTTATCACTCCTTCCTCTCAAGATTAAATTTTGTTGGACTTTATCAATCCAAATTTTTTGATTTTCATCAGTATTCATAAAAAAACTCCCTTCAATTAACCAAAGAGAGAAAATAAACCTTTAAAAAAATTTAAAATCGTGTATAATATTAAGTGTGTTAGGTTTATTTTTTCTTTGGTCGGAAATTATAATAACCTAACACTTTTTATTTTTCAATATATTTTTACTAATTTACTACAGTTTACTGACTTTTCGTTAGAAATTTGGTACAATATAAAAAGGTGATGATAATGAATTTAGAAAGCATAAATGTAAACAAAGAGTTAAAGATTATATTTATGGGAACACCAGAATTTAGTGTTCCAATCTTAAAAGGTTTAATAGAGAATTACAAAGTACGCGCAATAGTTACCCAACCAGATCACCCAGTTGGTAGACATGGTGAATTGAAACCGACTCCTATTAAACAAGTTGGAATAGATAATACAATATTAGTTTTACAACCTGAAAAAATAAAGAATGATATACAAAGCATTACAGCATTAGAGCCAGATATGATAGTTACTTGTGCTTATGGACAGATCTTACCTAAAGAAATATTGGATTGTCCAAGACTTGGTTGTATAAATGTTCATGCATCTTTACTTCCTAAATTAAGGGGAGGTGCGCCAATTCATAGAGCTATTCTTGAAGGATATAAAAAAACAGGTATAACTATTATGTATATGGCACCAGGTATGGATGATGGTGATATCATTAGTCAGGAAGAAATAGAGATTACTTATGATGATACAGCTTCTACTTTACATGATAAGTTAAGTATATTAGGTCGTGATTTACTTTTAAAAACGCTTCCATCGATTATAGATGGCACCAATTCTAGAACTAAACAAGATCCAGCTTTAGTAACATATGGTTTTAATATTAAAAGAGAAGATGAAAAGATTGATTTTTCTAAAACGCAAAGAGAAATTTATAATCAAGTTAGAGGACTTAATTCTTGGCCTGGTGCTTATTGTATATTTGGTGGAAAAGTACTAAAGGTTTGGGAATGTCGTGAAGGTGATAAATTCGATACTCGTTTAATTAATGGTGAAATAACCGCTATATATGAAGATGGAATTGGTGTTAAAGTAAGTAATGGTGAAATTGTTTTAAAAACTATTCAACCAGAAGGAAAAACAAGAATGAAAGCTTTAGATTATGCCCGTGGTATTATGAATAAAGAAAATATTATAGGAAAGATTTTAGAATAAGAATGAAGAAGTTAAAAGAAAAATTTAATAATAACGAAAAAATTAAATTAATTAAAGAATTATGGTCTAATAAAAAGACTCGTGCCTGGGTTTGGTTAGGTGCCTACTTTATCTTCTTTTTAGTGCTAAGTATACTTATGCGAATGGATCCAGTAAGTGATGCACCAGCTACTTCATCGGAAATAGATAATAAGTCAGATATTTCTACTATAATTTTAAGTTTAGAAAATCTATCTAAAAGTAATTATCAATATAAATTACTAATTAATAGCGAAGAGCTAAATGGTAAAGTAGAAAATGGTACTAATTCATTTATATATGCTGAGCAAGAGTATGTATTTGTTTATAATAAGCTATATTTAAATAAAGAACTTGACTTAGAATTAGTAGAGAACTTCTTAAATAGTGAAATTCCAGTTGCATTTATCAATCTTGAGTATATCTTAAAATCTATAAACGATATTCAATATGAAATAGATAGTACAATTAATCAAGATTATGAAGTTATTTATAGAATATTAGCATCAGATTTTTTAAATAGTATTAATGAAGATAAATTGAGTTTAAAATTAATTGGTAGAGATAATGTGACAAATAAAATAGTTATTAGTTATAAAGATAATAATTATATATTAGAAATAATTTAAGAATAAAGAGGTGTATGTATGGATATTGTTATTGTGTTATTAGTTATTTTCATTGTAGTTTTTTGTTTTAAAAGATCGTTTAGTGGATTTATATACGCGGTAGGAGCATCAGAAATTTTATTTAGATTATTATCTTTTTTAAGAGTAAGATTGTTTTCAAGTGATATAGCAAATTTTATTGCTAAATATTTCCCTGAAAATATTCCTGCTGTTATAGGAAATTATACTGAAGGTATTATTTATGAGGTATTAATTTGGATTTTTGTTGGTATTATGATTATCTTTGAATTTTATACAATAAGAATATTTTTAAAAAAGAGATAGTATTGGAAACAGTAAATTATATATATTTATATTTACTGTTTTCTTTTACTTGATTATAAAACGTTTGTTTGGTATACTTATAACAGGGTGGTAATATGTATGCATATATAGAAGGAATTGTAACTAGTATAGGTAGTAATTATATAGTTATAGACAATAATGGAATAGGTTATCAAATATATACACCTAATTCTTATGCTTTTGTCTTAAGTGAGAAATACAGAATTTATGTTTATCAATATGTTCGAGAAGATGAAATTAGTTTATATGGATTTAAAACTAAAGAAGAAAAAGAACTGTTTTTAAAACTTATTGAAGTAAAAGGATTAGGCTGTAAGATGGCTCTTCCTATTTTAGCAACTGGTTCTATTGAAGGAATTAAAGATGCAATTGAAAGAGAGAATATTTTATATTTAAAAAAATTTCCTAAGATCGGTGATAAAGTAGCAAAACAGATTATATTAGATTTAAAAGGCAAATTAGATGGTTATGGTGGTATATTTACAGTTGATAGTGGTGATACTAGTGAGTTAGTTGAAGCTTTACAAGCACTAGGATATAAACAGGGTGATATTAGAAAGATTATTCCGAGTGTTGATCCTAAGTTAACAGTTGAAGAACAGATAAAGCAGGCATTAAAACTGTTATTAAAGTAAGGAGAGATTACATGGACGAGAGAGTAATTACTAATAATGAATTAGATGAAGATGCTTTTGAAAGTAGTATTAGACCTAATCGATTAAGTGAATATGTTGGACAAAGTGAAGTAAAAGAGAATTTGGATGTCTTTATTAAGGCCGCTAAAATGCGTGATGAATCATTAGATCATGTTTTACTTTATGGGCCTCCTGGGCTTGGAAAGACAACACTGGCTTTTATAATTGCTAATGAACTGGGGAGTAATATTAAAACATCTAGTGGTCCTGCCATCGAAAAAACTGGTGATTTAGCGGCTCTTTTATCAAGCCTAGAACCAGGTGATGTTCTGTTTATCGATGAAATTCATAGAATGCCACGTTATATAGAGGAAGTCTTATATTCTGCTATGGAAGATTTTACACTAGATATAATGGTAGGTAATGACTCAAGCAGTCGAAGTATTAAGATTGATTTACCTCCATTTACATTAGTAGGGGCAACAACTAGAGCTGGTGACTTAACAGGTCCTTTACGAGATCGTTTTGGTATCACATCTAAATTAAAATTTTATACAGTTGAAGAGCTCACTAATATTGTAAAAAGAACTAGTCGAGTATTAGGGTGTCCTATCGAAGAAGAAGCAGCCGTTGAACTAGCTAGTCGTAGTCGTGGTACACCAAGAATCGCTAATAGATTATTTAGAAGAGTTAGAGATTATGCTATTGTAATGGGCAATGGCGTAATAGATTTAGATATTACCAGAATGGCATTAGATAAATTAAAAGTTGATTCTTCAGGATTAGATGAAACAGACTTTAATTTACTTTTATCGATTATTGAAAGATTTAATGGTGGACCAGTTGGGATTGAAGCATTAGCATCTTCCATTGGTGAAGAACAAACTACGATCGAAGATGTTTATGAACCATTTTTATTGCAACAAGGTTTTTTAAAAAGAACTTCTCGTGGTAGAATGGTAACAGAAAAAGCTTATGAACATTTAAATATAAAGAGGGAGGAATAATAATGAAAGTATTATTAACTGGTGGAATAGGTTATATTGGATCACATACATTAGTAGAACTTTTAGATAGTGGTTATAATGTTATAGTTATTGATAATTTTTATAATTCTAAACCAGATGTTATTGATAAAGTCAAAGAAATTACTAACAAAGATTTTAAGTTTTATGAAGGAAACATTTGTGATAAAAAAATATTAGAAAAAATATTTAATGAAAATAATATTGAGGCTGTAATTCATTTTGCGGGATATAAAGCAGTAGGAGAGTCTGTAAAAGAACCACTTAAATATTATCGTAATAATTTAGACTCGACATTAACATTACTTGAGGTAATGAAAAAACATAATTGTAAGAAGTTAGTATTTTCATCAAGCGCTACTGTATATGGAAAACCAGAAAGTTTACCTATTAAAGAAAATTTTCATTTAAGTACTACCAATCCTTATGGAACTACTAAATTAATAATTGAAGGAATACTTCAAGATTTATATAAATCAGATCCTACTTGGGCGATAGCGATTCTTAGATACTTTAATCCGATTGGGGCACATAGTAGTGGTTTAATAGGAGAAAATCCTAATGATGTACCTAATAATTTAATGCCATATATTTTGAAAGTAGCAAGTGGTGAATATCCTTGTTTAAGTATATTTGGGGACGATTATGAAACACATGATGGAACAGGTGTAAGAGATTATATTCATGTTGTAGATTTAGCTAAAGGTCATGTGAAAGCAATAGAATTTATAGAAAATAATATTGGAATAGATGCTTATAATTTAGGAACGGGAATTGGTTATAGTGTTCTAGATTTAGTAAAAACATTTGAACAGGTAACTGGAGTACCAGTAAATTATAAAATAGTAGAAAGAAGACCTGGTGATATAGATGCTTGTTACGCAGATGCTAGCTATGCCTTAGAAAAACTAAATTGGCACGTAGAAAAGACTTTAGAAGATATGTGTCGTGATTCCTATAATTATTTAAAACATAATTAGGCTCTTTGTCAAATAGTGTTGGTGAGTAAATTACCAATACTATTTATTATAGAACCCATAATTAAAAGATAGACTTTATGTATTTCGTAATCAAATGCATCAAGATAGTGTTACTTTTGGTGTTTATTCTAGTCATGATGATATAAAAGTAAGGAGATAGACAAAACCAACCGGTGAAGTATATATAGTTGAGGAGAAGAAAATTACGGAAGATACACTATATGTTGATGGTTTTTTTACTAATTATAAAGGAAACAAATATTAGTCATTTAGGAGAATTTAAGTCTGAAAATAAGGTTAATTTATTTGATGAAAATTATTATTTTAAAACAAATATTCCTACTGGAGGTGAGGTAGAAGATACAAGTAATGCATGGAGAGTTCTAGTTTCAAGTTCATATAAGAAACAGCTGGTACTAATCCTAAATTTAATATTATTTATAATAATAATTCTACATTTGTTGCAATTGAATATAGATATAATGTTAGCACTAGTTATAAATATTATAAAACTAAAACAACTAAACCAATACTTTATTTAAGTGCTACTTACGACTCTGGACCTTCAATTATATATATTAAGAAAAATTCATTTATTGTCCAGAAAGTAAATTGTTAAATATAAACACGGTTTTACTAGTAAAAAATCGTGTTTTTTGTTATAATACTTTTGTTTGGAAGTGACTAATAAATGAAAACTGAAGATTTTGATTTTGATTTGCCAGAAAGATTAATTGCACAGACTCCTATTGAAAAAAGAGATGCATCAAAGTTATTAATATTAAATAAAGAAACTGGTGAAATAGAACATAAACATTTTACTGATATTATTGATTATTTAGAAGAAGGCGATACGTTAGTATTAAATGATACTAAAGTTATGCCAGCAAGATTATATGGTATTAAGGAAGAAACTAATGCTATAATAGAAGTTTTACTTTTAAAGGATTTAGGTGACAATAATTGGGAATGTTTAACTAAACCTGCTAAAAGGATAAGTGTTGGTACTAGAGTAAGTTTTGGGAATGGTTTACTTATCGCAGAGTGTACTAAAGTAGGAGAAGAAGGAATTCGTGAGTTTAAATTAATTTATGATGGTATATTATATGAAATACTAGATAAATTGGGAGAAATGCCACTTCCTCCATATATACATGAAAAATTACAAGATAGAGATCGTTACCAGACAGTGTATGCTAAAAATATAGGAAGTGCTGCTGCTCCAACTGCAGGTTTACATTTTACTAAGGAATTATTAGAAAAAATAAAAGCTAAAGGTGTAAATATTGTTTATATTACTTTACATGTCGGGCTTGGAACATTTAGACCAGTTAATGTTCTTGATGTAACGAAACATAAAATGCATAGTGAATATTATATGATGGATAAAAATACTGCTGAGGTACTCAATAATACTAAAAAAAGTTGTAGAAAAATTATTAGTGTCGGAACTACATCTACAAGAACTTTAGAAACTATAATGAATTTATATGGTGAGTTTAA
>CANTWP010000100.1 GCA_947853245.1 uncultured Bacilli bacterium
TCCTCAAATTCACCACGATATTTAGCACCCGCAACTAAAGCTCCCATATCTAGTTCCCAAATATGCTTATCTTTTAAATTATCTGGAACATCACCACGCACTATACGTTGTGCTAGGCCTTCAACAATAGCGGTCTTACCAACACCTGGCTCACCAATTAAAACTGGATTATTTTTTGTTTTTCTAGAAAGAATACGGGTAATATTTCTGACTTCTTCATCACGACCGATAATAGGATCAACTTTACCGTTTTTCACACTATCTACAATATCACGACCATATTTCTCTAGAACATTCTTCAAATTTTCTTCATATGGATTTTGTCCATTCATAATACCCCTCCTTTACTTATTTTGGCATCTCCAAAACATTATAATTATATCACAAAAAATAGCACTCGTCAATAGAGAGTGCTAAAATGTGTTCTTTTTTGTTTTTTCGTCTTTCTTCTTCTGTATATCAAGCTGAACAATAGAATCACATAATTTATAATAATAAAATCTATTAATAGATGAAAAATCTGGGGCATACTCTATATCACAAATAGCCTTATTCATAGCCTCCTGATATTCTAAACGTTCATCTTTTGTAACATAAACTGGTGGAATACCTGCAATCTTAAAGTAAAGATTCAATAATGCCCTAGAACTTCTACCATTTCCATCGAAAAAAGGATGAATTTTAATCAATTTACATTTCATTTTAATACAATCATTTATGTATGTTAAAATCTTTTCTGGAGTTGGTTCTACAAATATAGATACTCCTCTTTTAGCAAGTTCTATAGATTCAATATACAACTTTTGCATTTCTGCTGGTATATGATCATAATTTGTTAAATTTATTCCAGATCCTGGCAAGTATACATCAATTGCGCGAAATGAACCACCAAACTCAGGATGAGCCACTAAAGAATATAAATGTTGATGTATTACTAAAAGATTATAAATACTAATACTATTATAATTTTCATAATTCTGTATATAATCATAAACTTTAGATAATCCTTGTCTTTCCTTTAGTTCATGAACATCTTCTAATTGATTTTCATTATAAATATATTTTCTTTTAAAACTAGAAAAAACTTCATTCGTGTCTGTTCTTTCAACATATGTATAATAGGCTCCTATAATAAGTTGTGGAATTAAATCATCCTTTGAATATAATGTCTTATTTCTCTTTCGTCTAACATAACCTTTAAATATTTCTTCAATAAAGTTTCTTGCGTCTTCATCTGTAGTAAAATTATCCTTACTCATTACTTTAAACATCTGTAAAACTTCTTCTGTCATAAATATCATCCCTCGTTAATGATGTATTATAACAGAAAAAGAAAAAAAGTACAAATTGATGTACCTAACAAATTTCTAATACTTTTACACTATACTGACCATTTGGACTAGCAACACTTGCTACATCACCAACTTTAAGTCCCATAATAGCTTGAGCTATTGGTGATTCATTAGAAATCTTATTTTCAAATGGATCCGCTTCTTTACTACCAACGATAGAATACTCTTCAGTTTCATCATCGTCAATATACTCTATTTTTACTTTTGTTCCAATACCAACACAGTCAGTTTTAATATTCTCAATAATAACTGCGTTCTCTACCATTTGCTCTAATTCAGTAATTCTAGATTCTACTACTGCTTGCTCGTGACGGGCAGCATCATATTCAGCATTTTCACTTAAATCACCCAATGCTCTTGCTTCTTTTAAAGCCTGAATAACTTCAGGACGTTTCACTAATTTTAATTCTTCTAGCTCTTGTTTTAATTCTTGTAAACCTTCACTAGTTAAATATACTTCTTTTGCATTTGTCATAAAATTCACCTCTTATAATTTTTAACGACTCTAAAATGATACTACACTTTGAGTTATTTGTCAACAAAAACTTAGTGTTTCATACGCATCATGTCGTTTTTATATAAAACGAACGGTATTTTAATTTTTACTATCTGTTTTGGATGTCTTACAACTTCTATTGAATTGTTATTTTCATCATAAATTTCATCTACTTTAAAACTAACAGTATCAATATTAGGTCCAAAAAATTCTACCTTATCGCCTACTTTAAAATAATTCCTTTGTTCAATAGTAACAACTTTATTATCTCTATCATAATCTAATATTATTCCTAAGAAATCTTGATTTGATACTTCCTCACGACCATTGTAATACTGACATTCTTCATCATTTTTACCATTATAAAATTGAACCATAGAATCTCTATTAGCGCAGTTTCTAAGTACCTGTTCATAATAAGCATTATATTCATAATTATCTGGATCATTACAATAAGAGTCAATAATCTTACGATAAGTATCGACAATTGTTGCTATATAATATACAGAACGCATTCTTCCTTCAATTTTAAATGAATCGATACCTAAATTAATCATATCTGGAATAACTTCCGCTAAAGACAAATCTTTAGTACAAAATGTGAATGGTTTATCACCTTCTAATTTTTTGCCAGCATCTGTTTCTAACTCAAAATCCCATCGACAAATTTGGGCACAACCACCACGATTAGAATCTCTAGCAGTTAAAAAGTTAGATAAAACACAACGACCACTATAAGAAGCACACATAGCACCATGAATAAAACACTCTAATTCAATATTTACATGTTTCTTAATATCCATAATATCTGTTCTTGAAGATTCACGAGCAAGAACTATTCTTTCTACACCATTATTCTTCCAAAACTCTACTGCTTCTTTATTTAATGTAGATTGTTGAGTTGATAAATGAATATGTAAATTAGTATTCTCTCTAGCTAATTTAATTATAGCGGGATCACTTACTATTATGGCATCTACTCCAATATTATCCAATTCCTTTAAATAGTTGACCAATCCTTCTATTTCTTTATTGTGTAATACAATATTGACAGTAACATAAATCTTTTTTCCTAAAGAATGAGCATATTCTATGCCTTCTTTTAAATCGTCTAATTTAAAATTAGTAGCGTTCGCTCTAAGACCAAAAGATGTTCCACCTAAATATACAGCATCAGCACCATATAAAAGTGCTATTTTTAAACGTTCTAAATCACCTGCTGGAGCAAGTAGCTCTGGCTTATTAATTATTTTATTCATTGTTCTTCACCTTATACACAGTTTCTTTATATAAAAATCCTTTATCAATATTATCAAACATAGACATTATTTTATTAGAACGTTCCTTTACATTAGTTTCATCTAAAGAAGTAAATAAATCGACAATTTTTGTAAAGTTATCTTCATCTATTTGAAAGCTATTTAAAACCACATAATCTATATCATTTTTCATAAATACTAAGCATTCATCAATACCATTTAGTATATTACTTGAATAAACAAAACTTCCTAAATCATTGTCAATAATTGTATATTTATTTCCTTCTTTACAGATTTTATAGTTATTAGAATCACTTTCTAATTCAAAAGTTTTTAAATAATTTTTTATTAAATGACGATACGATGCAAACATTGGTAAATAACCAAAAACATTAACAAACACTTTCATCGAAATATTTTTCTTTATATCAATAATTTCATCTAAAGTGATATCACTAGATAAATAAACACTATTAACACCATAAGAAGTCCAAAAATTACAAGTAGCATAATTGGTAGTTAAATGTTCCTGACTCCAAATTAAATTTAAACCTAAATTCTTTTTATTATTTAAATTAACAATCGAAATATCATAATACATAATTCCATCTATTTTTAGCGTAGACAATACTTTTAAAATTTCTTCTAAATCATTTAATTCAGAATTATGAATATTCTTATTTACCGCAATAAATATTTCTTTATTATTTTGCTTACATAAATCAACAATTTTTTTTATTTCCTCTAAGGAAAAATTAATAGGCATATTAACACTAAATTCATCTGTACCAATAATAAAGCCATCACATTTATTCATTAACTTTTCAATTAAATTCATACTATTTGGTATAACTATTTTTTTTGTCATAAAATCACCACTTTTTTTAAATATTATAACAAAAAAAACGTATGTTTACTACGCTTTTTCTTTAGTTATATTGTAAATTTTTACTTAAAAGGCTCAAAAAAAAATTGGCAACTACCTATTTTCGCGTTTACTATCTTCGGCGTTAGTGAGCTT
>CANTWP010000101.1 GCA_947853245.1 uncultured Bacilli bacterium
TTTGCATAAGGCCATGCTCCGCCTATAAAAATATCTCTTTTTTGACTACTCATAAATAGCTCCTCCCTTTTTAATTTCAATTATTATAACACAAAAGATTATTTTTTCAATATTTTTTTACAATTTTTCGTTTGTATTTATAACCACTAAAGGAATAACCATTTCATCACTTGTTAAGCCAGAATGATTTCCTTTTATTTTTCCTAAATATAAAGCTGTTTCTGGAGAATTAATCAAATATGTTCCTGTTTTACACAAACTAATATATTCACCTAAATTATCAAAAGCATAATCACTTATATTCCCTTTTCCAAAGATTTTATTATCAATAAATTCCTGCGTTTTAAACAAATACATTTTATCTTTAAAATCTTTCTCAAATTCATTAACAAACTCCTCTTCATATTCGGATTTTATATAATAAGAAGCTGTTCCAAAATCAATACTAGGATAAGCATAAAAATATTTTTTGTACTTATCGAAATCAAATACAATATCTTCACTAATTTCTGTTTGTCCATGATCTGCTGTAAATACTATTGTCATATCTTTTATTCTAGATAATTCTGTAATTAATTTATTAATTTCTTTTAATTTATTTAAAGTAACTTCGCTATTTAAACCATTTTCATGCTCTATGGTATCAATATCAGGTAAATATAAATAAGTGTAACTGCTTTTATTACAATTGCAAATATCTTTAATCAATTCAATGATTTCCAAAAAATTACTATAAGGATGACGATCAGTATCATTTCCAACAAATTGTGAATAAACACTATCACAAATATAATACGGAAATAGAATATTGGTCTTAATTTTTAATTTTTTTAAAATAGATTCACTTTTATAAATGTTTTTACTTTTAATTTTAAATTCATTTAAAGGCTTCATACTTTTTCTATCAGAAAATAGCAATGGAAAATAATCACAATTTAACTCTCTATTATAATTGAACCATCCCCATATTCCATGTTCCTCTGGATATTCTGCTGTAACTAACGACGTTAATACACATCCAGTTGTACTTGGAAAAACAGTAACTATATTCTTCTTTATATTTTGTTTAAGAATTGAGTTATCATCTAATTTATTAATAAGATTGGAACCAGTTCCGTCAGATAAAATAAACAAATAATGTTTGTTATTTGGAATTATGTAATCCAACTCACTAATATTTTTTGTTTTTTTTATATTATATCCACACTTTATATATAAACATTTCATTAGGTCAACTATATTTATTTCATTATAATTTGGCAAAACAAGATTATGTTTTTTTATAAATTTTTTTAAATTTTGCACTAAATAACCTCCTTGTACTTTACACATCATATATGTATTTATTCATTCTTTTAATCAAAACTTCATTATTTTCCTTTGTTTGAATACTTATTCTTATCCAATCTCCACTCAATTCAGGATAAGACTCTTTAACATTTCTAACTTCTATACCATTTTTATACAAATAATTTGTAATAGCATTTGCATCAATATTTTTCGGTAATCTTACTAATACAAAATTTGTATGTCCATCTATAACAGAACATCCAAGTTTACTTAAATCATCACATAGTTTTTCTCTATTATTTGTAATTAACCTACGCGTTTCACTCAAATAGTCAGCATCATCTAATGCTATTGGTATAATTGCTTGTTGAATTTTTCCAAAGCTATAAGGGATAATTGTTTTTTTTATTTTACTTATCATCTGTTCGTTAGAAAATAAAGCGCCAGTTCTTAATCCTGCTATCCCTAAAAATTTAGAAAAAGATACTACTACAGATAAATTATTATAATGCTCTACTTTCTTAGAGACTGTCTTTGTTTCATAATTTTCGTCAAAAATCAACATTGTCTCATCTATAATAAAATGACATTTAGGGTTTTCACATATTATTTTTAGTAAACTATCTTTTGGAATATATGATAATGTAGGATTATTTGGATTACATAATATAAGCATTTTATGTTTTTTTACTTTTTGAGATATTTCTTCAATATCATAATTCATTTCTCCTGCTAGTAATTCTTTGTTTACAATATAATTCCATCTATTTAACGCATCCTCATATCCCCAAAAAGTTGGTACAAATAAAGTTGTTTCCTTTTCGCTTAAAACATTAACTAATAAATTAATTCCTTCTAACGATCCATTTGTTACTGTTAAGTTATTTTTATTTACTCCAAAATATTTAGATATGCTTTTATTTACATCAATATTTTTATAATCTGGATATTCAAAAATCTTTTTGTATATTTTTAATAATGCCAATTGCATCTTTACATTTGGCATATATACATTTCTGTTTTCGGAAAAATTAATTATTTTATTCATTGTTCAACCACCTCTTATTAGGTATATAGCCTTTTGATAAAGTCTTTAATATTTTATCTTCACTTACTAGTCTTTCTAATTGAAACATTACTTGTTCCTTGATAAAGTTCATTTTTTCAGGCATATTAGTTTTATACCCTAAATACATTTCTCCGACGCTTTGATTAAATGGATCCTTATACAAACAATTTAAAATTTTTTCAAATGAAATATTTTTTTCTTCTGAATAAGAAATTACGGTTTTTAATATACTCTCCCATGCTCTATCAGTATAATTAGCAACTTTTTCTTTTTCTCTTCCCATGACTATATGTTTCACAGTTAAAATGTTTAATAATAGTCTTTTCTTCATTTCTAATGAATTTAAGAATATTTTATTTTTTTCTATTTTAGGAATTATATATTTTCCATCGCAAAACGGGAAAGGAGAATTTATCAAGGACGATTCTATAAAATCATATGTATATATTAATTTATTATCATATGGGATTTCTTCATCTATCCTCAGATTATTATTTATATGAAATTCGTGTGTAAATTTTTTTAATTTATTAAATTCATCTATAGGCAACATTTCTTCTCTAAAAAAGCACAAATCTAAATCGCTAGTTTTAACACCAAAAACTGTTGAACCATATAAAACCATAATTATATCACCTATTAATTCTTCAACCCCATTATAGTATTCTCTTGCTATTTCTAATGATTCCATAAAGTCCTCCCAACTAATCATTATTAAATTAATTGCTTTGAAATATTTCTAATATAATTTAAAATATCACGTAAATCCTTATCACTGATATTATCATTACCAGACATATATCTCAAAGGATATAAAATACCACCTTTTTTAATTTTTCCATTATCGTCAGGTAAAGCAAATTTATGCAAATAATATTTTCCATCATCAAGCATCTTCTCTTGTATTTTTATATTTAAATGATTAATCTTTTCTAAACTATAATTTTTATTTCCATTTGTAAACATAAATACTACAGAATTTATGTTTACATCATTTAATAATACGAAGTCATCTGATGATTTAATCATATTGGCAAACTTCAGTGCTGTATTATGACGATTTTCAATCATTTTTCCTATTTTCTTAATCCCCATATTATTCATTATAAACCAAATTTTTAATGATACCCAACTTTTAGATCCAATAAACGGAGTAACCTGTCCCCAGGCATAATCCTCTTGCATTATCAAATCTGAAGTTGATGTTATTAATTTGAACTTTTCTGGTTCTTTTACTAGTAGTGCACTAACACAATATGGAATAGCTAAAACTTTATGAGGATCTGTAGATATACTATCAAAAAGTTCTATTCCCTCTATTTTATGTTTAAGTTTTTCTGAAAAAGCCAATGAAAAGCCGTGGCAAGCGTCAGCATGTAACCATATATTTGGATCAAAATCTTTAACTATTTTATGTACTTTTTTCAAATTTTCTATTGTCATTGTTCTACTATCACCAACATATGATACTACGCACATTACTTTTCCTTTATTTTCTTTCAAAGCATTTTTTAGTGCAGTTAAATTATATCTAAAGTTATTTGTTTCTACTTCGACTACGTTATCACCACAGCCAATCCACATCGAACTACTTTTTATACTATAATGCCCTATCCCCTTTGGAATCAATATTTTATAATCACTAGGATTATTTACACCATTTTTCATAGTGTTATTTCTAAAATTTTCTCGTGCCAATAGCATAGCTGTAGCATTGCTTCCAGTTCCACCGTATGTAATTATACCACCAACATCCCATATGTTTTTTATTGGTTGTTTAATTTTGTAACCTAGCAATTCTCTAAACCATTTTATTACAGCTATTTCCATATATGTGGCTATTGGAGCACAAAAACTTGAATTAATCAAATTTTGTTGTAACATATCTGCCAAAATTGCACCACTCATTCCTGCAATTGAATTACCAGCATCAGGAAATCCCATAAATTTTTCATTGCTAAAATTTGAGCAATAAGGTAATACCTCTTTTTTAAATTTATCTAATAATGTATTTAATTCAACACCATCACTAGGCAGCTGTAAAAGATGATCAAAATTTTGACCGTAATATTTCTTTTCTTTAACATTATTATTAAGTTTAAATTCTAACCCAATATTTAAAGACTTATTCAAGCATTCATAAGCATATTCTATATTATTTTTATTTAAAATTTCTTTCATTTTTTTCACTCCTTTTTTATATTATAAGAATAATTCATTATATTAAAATATATTATGTTCCATTAAACTCCCTAATCTTCTTCTTCGCATAACTCGTA
>CANTWP010000102.1 GCA_947853245.1 uncultured Bacilli bacterium
GATGGTGGCGATGTTGTTAATAATATTGATGAATCACTATTTCAAAAATCATATGATTATACACAGCCACATCCCGGTTCTATAATATCTTGGAGTAGTTCAGCAAAAGATGGAGCTAATTGTCATAACTATGGACACGTAGCTATTATTGAGCAAGTAAATGCTGATGGTACTGTTTTGGTATCAGATGGATGGAATACGGCATGTGCTGATTGTGCTAATGTTTGGTCAAATATCGGTTATAGATTACGTACTTTATCCATTGATTATTTAGCTGGTTATACAAATGGATATGGTTGTAGATATACTTTTAATGGATATGCTTATTTATTAGGATAGGTGAAATATGAAAAGAACAATAAAGGTGTTTTCTATTTTATTAATTTTATTTCTTCTTAGTGGATGTACTGTTGAATATAATTTAAATTTTGCTGATGATAAATTAGAAGAACAAATAAATGTTAGTTTGATAGGAAATGATTATAGAAAAGACTATATTGAAAGTTTGAGTAGCCAAAAACTATTAGCTATTTCTCAGGGATTAGAGCAAAAGGAATATAAAAGCAAATTTAATGATACAGGTAAAGAATTTACCGCTAATTATAGTTATACTTATGAGATAGATGATTTTAATAAAAATAACGTTATTAGTCGTTGCTATGATTCCTTTGCTCTTACTTCTACTAATGATTATTATTTACTTTCTACCGGAAAAATATTTAAATGTATGTCAGTTGTAGATTATAAAATCATTGATAGTTATAAAATTAGTATAACTACTAATTATAAAGTATTATCTAGCAATGCTGATGAAGTTAAAGATAATACATATATTTGGTACATAAATAACAAAAATAATGAAACAACAGTGTCTAAGCCAATAACAATTAAATTTTCTAAAGAAAAAGTTGAAGAATCAGCAGTAAAAAATTTATCTATGATGATTATTTCTTTATTGATTGTTGTTTTAGTTGGTGGTATATTATTATTTGCAGTTAATGTAAAGAAAAAGGAAAATAATAAAATATAATGGAGGAACATATATGAAACTAAAATTTAGAGCGGAGCCTAAAGATATATTAATATTTATAGTATTTAGTATATTTTTACTATATTTTATTGCCGTAGCGGTTGTAAATATTGGTACTTTTGCCAGTGAAGGAGAATTTGCGGGATTTAATCCGTTACCAGCTTTCTCTAGCGATTATTTACTTGCTACCATTTTGGGATATATTGTAGTTTTAATAGTAATAATTACAAGTGTTTCTTCATTATTCTTTGATATGGAAAAAGGAGTGGGAATTTCAACTTCTCCTAAGAAAGCCTCTGGTTATTCTAGATGGGCTACAGAAAAAGAATTAAAAAAACAACTTACCAAAGTTAATCCAATGGCAGAGCATATAGATGCTGCAGGGCTTCCAATGATTATGAAACCTGGAGAAGTTTGGGTTGATAATGGAGAGTATCATAATCTAGTAATAGGTTCTACAGGTGCTGGTAAAACACAAACAACAGTACTTCCAATGGTTAACCTTTTATCAAAAAAAGGTGAATCAATGATAGTTACCGATCCTAAAGGTGAAATTTATGAAGGTACTAGTGAGATGTTACGTTCTAAGGGTTATAATATAGTTTTATTAAACTTCCGTGATCCACAAGAAGGTAATGCTTGGAATCCATTATCACTTCCATATTCATTATATAAACAAGGTAATTCTGATAAAGCTTGTGAATTATTAGAGGACTTGGCATTAAATATTCTTTATGATGAATCTTCTAAGAATCAAGATCCATTCTGGGAAAAAACATCTGCCGATTATTTCACAGGATTAGCCCTTGCTTTATTTGATGATGCTACAGAAGAACAAATAAATTTAAATAGTATAAATTTAATGACTACAGTAGGTGAAGAAAAATTTGCAGGAACTACTTATGTAAAAGAATATTTTAGTTATAAAGATCCTGCAGGTCCTGCATATGTTAATGCTTCTTCAACTTTGATGGCACCAAGTGATACCAAAGGAAGTATTCTTTCCGTATTTAAACAGAAAATAAAATTATTCTCTTCACGTGAGAATATGAGTGAAATGTTATCACATAGTGATTTTGATATGAAAGAAATAGGTCGTCAAAAAACGGCAGTATTTATCGTTATTCAAGATGAAAAGAAAACTTATCACTCTTTAGTAACAATTTTCTTAAAACAATGTTATGAAACATTGATTTCGGTAGCGCAAGAAGCTGGTGGAAAACTTCCATTTAGAACAAACTTTATTCTAGATGAATTTGCGAATATGCCACCACTTAAAGATGTTACTACTATGGTTACTGCGGCTCGTAGCCGTGCGATGAGATTTACCTTTATTATTCAAAATTTTGCTCAGTTATATGAAGTATATGGTAAAGAGAATGGTGAAACTATAAAAGGTAACTGTGGTAATATTGTTTACTTAATTAGTAGTGAGTTAGGTGCATTAGAAGAAATAAGTAAAATGTGTGGCGAAGTTAAATCTAAAGAAAAAGATAAAACGGCTTCAACACCACTTGTAACAGTTAGCGATTTACAACGTTTAAAACAATGGGAAACTATTGTACTTAGAATACGTACTATGCCTTTTAAAACAAAGTTAACCCCAAATTTTAAAATGGATTGGGGAACTAATTTTCCTAAAGCGGAATATCCACATAGAGATAGAATGCCAGTTCAGACATTTGATATAAAGGGTTTTGTCGAGAAGAAAAAAGAAGAGAAGATAAATGCTATGTTAAATGGTAATGGTGATCAAAGTGGTGGAACGCAAGGAATACCATTTATACCACCTATGTTTGGTGGAATGGGTAATCCTAATAAATCTTCTCAAAATACTAATAATACATTTAATATGGATGATTTAGTTAAGAGAATTGATGCTCAAATAGCGGCATTAGAAGAAGAGGAACGAAAAGAAAAAGAGCAGAAAAAAGCTTTAGAGAAATCTCCAGTAGTTGTTGAAGTTGAAGAACCT
>CANTWP010000103.1 GCA_947853245.1 uncultured Bacilli bacterium
GCTTCATGTCCAAACATTAAAGCTTCTAACATATCATCTTCAGAAACTTCTTTAGCTCCAGCTTCTACCATGTTAATAGCGGTTTCTGTTCCCGCAACAGTAAGATCAATATCAGAAATTTCTGCTTGTTCTACAGTTGGGTTAATAATAAATTCGCCATTTACACGACCTACTTTAACAGCAGCAATTGGACCATCAAATGGAATCTTACTGATTGATGTAGCAAGAGATGATCCAAATAATGCTGTTAATTCTGGAGAATTATCTTGATCAACAGAAAGTACTGTATTAACTATTTGAACTTCATTTTTAAAGTCTTCTGGAAACATTGGACGCATAGGTCTATCGATCATACGTGCAGCAAGAGTTGCCTGATCAGTAGGACGTCCTTCTCTTTTAATAAATCCTCCTGGAATTTTTCCAACAGAATATAGTTTTTCTTGGTATACAACCATTAAAGGAAAGAAATCTGATAATACATTTGCTTCATCTTTAACTACAGAAGTTGATAAAATTACAGTATCGCCATATCTAACAAGAACTGCTCCATTTGCTTGCTTAGCTAATTCACCATTCTCAACAACTATTTTTCTTCCTCTAAAATCTAATTCAAATACTTTTTTCATATTTTACTCCTTATTTATTTATTTTTATTATTTATTTTAATTTCTTTTCCTCACCTACGTCAACATAAGGATCAACAGAACATAAAATTTTATTTACTAAAGATCATAAATCACACCATTATTTTTAACATAGATAAGACTTTTTCGCGAAAAATTAAATTCTTTTATACAAGGTGATTGATCTTCTCAAATTCTATTTTTCTATTAACACACTTATATATACTAGCGATAAATAATTTATTTATATTCAGCATAATCGCCAAAATCCCAATATTGTCTAAAAATAAAGACACTTAAAAAAGTGCCCACTGTTTTTTATTTTCTTAAGCCTAAACTCTTAACAATCGCACGATATCTTGGAACATCGTTTTTAACTAAGTAGTTTAGTAAGCTTCTTCTTTGACCAACTTTCTTAAGAAGTCCACGTTTAGAATGAAAATCTTTTGGATGTTCTTTAAAGTGATCAGTTAAATTATTAATTTCTTCTGTTAATAAAGCAATTTGAACTTCTACTGAACCAGTATCTTGTTCATTCTTACCATATTTCTTAACAAGTTCTTCTGTCTTTTCTTTTGTTAAAGCCATAAATTTATCCTCCTTATTATATTCACTAAGTTCTGAGGTTAAGCACAAGCACGAGGAATTCACTACAACCCAAGAACAAGTACATGAATAATATACACTAATTATATGTTTTATGCAAGTATTTTTTAACTATTATTTTTCTTATTTAGCAACAATACTAACTAATTTACCTGGAATAGTAATTACCTTAACAATCGTTAAACCTTCCAAATGTTTTTTTACATTATCGATTTCTACTGCTTTACTTTCCATTTCTTCCTTAGTAGTATCTGAATCAACTTCGATCTTTCCTCTTACTTTACCATTTACTTGGACAACCAATTCAAAAGTATTATTTTTAGTTTTACTTTCTTCATAAGTAGGCCAAGGTTCATATGCAATAGTATCAGGATTACCTAATATACTCCATAATTCTTCTGTTACATAAGGAATAATTGGATTTAAAAGTTTTAATAAACCACAAGCATATTCATAAGGGAATACTCCTTCTTTATAAACAGCATTTACAAAAATCATCATTTGACTAATTGCAGTATTAAAATTAAGACTTTCATAATCTTCAGTTACTTTCTTAACTGTTTGATGATATATTCTCTCTAAATTACTATTATTAGTTTTTTCAATTTTTCCTTCCGTATATAAACGATATACTCTATCAATAAAACGATGAGCTCCTTCTACTCCTTGTTCACTCCAAGGTTTATCTGCTTCTAAAGAACCCATAAACATCTCATAAAGACGTAATGTATCAGCACCATATTGTTCTACTACATCATTAGGATTAACAACAAACTCTGGATATCTCTTACCCATTTTAATTCCATTAGCTCCTAATATCATTCCTTGATGTACTAGTTTTTGAAAAGGTTCCTCTACTGGTGCAATGCCCTTTTCATATAAATAACGATTCCACATTCTTGAATACAACAAGTGTCCTACAGCATGCTCAGGACCACCAACATATAAATCAACTGGCATCCAATGTTTAAGTAATTCTTTATTAGCTAATTCTTTATCATTATTTGGATCAATATATCTTAAGAAATACCAACTTGAACCAGCACTACCTGGCATTGTACTTGTCTCTCTTTTTCCTTTTTTACCATCAATAGTTGTATTTACCCAATCAGTAGCTCTTTCTAGTGGCGAAGCACCAGTTTTAGAAGGACTATAATCTTCAAGAGGTGGTAATATCAATGGTAAATCTTCATCACTAAGAGCAACTGTATCACCATCTTCTAAATGGACAACAGGAATTGGTTCACCCCAATATCTTTGACGAGCAAAGATCCATTCACGAATACGATAATTAATTTTCTTAGTTCCAAAATTATTATCTTGTAACCACTTGATCATTTTATCAATAGCATCTTGTTTATTTAAACCATTTAAGAATTCAGAATTAATATGTATACCATCTCCAACATATGGTTCTACATCAATATTTCCACC
>CANTWP010000104.1 GCA_947853245.1 uncultured Bacilli bacterium
GTGAAGGTATAGATATTGCTTTAAAGGTTGGTACTAAAACAGGCAGACCATTTGGTAGACCTAAAATAAGTAAACCTAATAATTATGATGAAGTCATTGGGAAATGGAAAGATAAAAAAATAACTGCTCGTGAAGCCATGAGACAGTTAAATTTAAAACCTAATACTTTCTATTGTATGGTTAAAAATGATAAATAGTATTAACTTGATTATAATTAAATATTATGAGAATTTTAAATTAATTTGAGGTATTGTATGAATAAAGAAGAATTAATTAGATATATGTATTATTTGTTAGATAAAATAGATGATGCATATTATAGAGAAGTAAAAATCAGTGTGGAAAGATTTATTAGTAATATAGATAGGTATTTTATATTTAAGAGTAATTGATTAAAGTGTTGTATGTTTTTCAATAATATCGTATAACTGATAATCTTCTTCTTTAATTAAAGGAAACTTTTCTCTCAACATTCTTATAGCCATATTCATGCTAGTTGGTGTTGAATTTTCTAAAAAGTCTATAATTTCATCAATATTTGATTTAAGAGAAAATTTTTCTTTTTTCTTATTTTTCGATATATAAAAACCGTCTTTCTTTTTAAATTTACAGTAATCAAGAAATTTCTTTGTTTGAGTTATACCTCTATCTATTCCGGTTATTTCTTGTATTCGTTCTTTTGCTTCTCTATATGTACGGACCGGTTCATTGTTTAAATTTTCAGTTATTAAATCTTTATATTTCTCTAATTCTACTGAACGTTTCTTTCTTTTTTTATTTATCATAAAAATATAATCTTTTTTAAATTTTGTGATGTAATTAAATAATGTTCTTCTACTTATACCTGCCTGTAATAAAATCTCATCTATACTTTTATCATTTTTGTCATATTCTAATAGTACTTTACATATAGATTCTGCTTTATCTCCATAACGACCCTTGTACATACCATATGCTATATCATTTAGCATTTTTTTTTGATTTTTATTTTTTATTAAATATCTTCTTCTTCCCATAATATCTTCACTACTTAATTATATCAAAAAATATTATAAGTGCAACATTATAACGAAAAAATAAAAAAATATCTCTTTAAGCCCTTATATTTAAAGGGTTTTCTCATGAGGCGTTTTTTTCATATTTAAAATTAGGAGGTGGAAAAATGGAATATAATCAAAAAATCATTAGACAGAAAACTTTATTTGATGATGAAAATTCTGACGAAAATTTCTTAAAAGAAGAATTAAAAAGACGCAGAAGATTAGAAATAAAGCGTAAAGAACGTGAATTAGAAGAAAAATACGCTAAAAGTTGTCAAATTGATGTATCAGAAGTTGATGAACACATTAAACAAAGTGTAGAACAGTATAAGAAAATGATTATAGAAACTTTTGGCAGTGATATTTTTAGTAATGATAACTGGCTAGGTATTTAAATTAGGATAATAAAGGGGTTAGTTATAGTGTATAGAAATTTATATAAAGAAATGGAGAATTATTATGACTAATTATATAAATAAAGAAATAAATAATTTAGAAAAAGGAGATATGGATATGAATAATAATATAAATAAAGAAGTAAATAATTTTGGGAAAATGGCTAATAATGTTATACAGCTTGGAGAAGAACAACTAAAGATATATAACATAATGGAAAATACTTATGATAATATGCTTATTTTAGGTAAAGCAGGAACAGGTAAATCCGAATTACTTAAATATTTTATGAGAAATACAACAAAACGTGTAATCTTATTAGCGCCAACTGGAGTGGGAGCACACAATGTTGGTGGTCAAACAATACATTCTTTTTTCAAGTTTGACACTGGACTTCAAGATAGACAAAGAACGATTAGTGAATGGTATGAACATAACAGTGATGTACTGAAAAATGTTGATACTATAATTATCGATGAAATATCAATGGTGCGTCCTGATATATTTGAAGCAATGAGTTTAATATGTACGAATGCTAGAAACTCTATTGTACCATTTGGTGGTATTCAAGTTGTTGGTTTTGGAGATTTATTTCAATTACCACCTGTTGTTAGTGATGATGATAAAGGTGTTATAGACTATTTAACAGATACTTACCATAGTACTATGTTTTTTAGTACACCATCATTTATAGATGGAGATTTTAAGATATATGAATTAGAACATATTTATAGACAAGAAGATTATGATTTTAAGTATCTTTTAAATGAAGTAAGAAACGGTAATAAAACACCAGAGATTTTAGAAAAATTGAATAATAGAATTTTAACTTCTGATATTAAAGACAATGTTATAACCTTAACTACAACGAGAAAAGCGTCAGATATAATGAATAAGTCTAAATTAGAAGAGATTAAAAATGAAGAGTTTACTTATTTTGGAGCAATTAAGGGCAATATGAAAAAAGACTCATTTCCAACTGACTATGAGTTGAAATTGAAAGTTGGTGCTCAAGTGATGATGGTTGCTAATGATGGAAAAGGTAGATGGGTAAATGGTACTGTAGGCGAAATAACACAACTCTACCCTAACGAAATTATTGTTAAAATTGATGGAATTGAGCATTCGGTTGAGAGATATAAGTGGAGAAAATTAAAACATATTTACAATAGTACTGATAAAAGTATAGAACGAGTTGTTGATGGAGAATTTGAACAATTTCCTATAAAACTTGCTTGGGCTACTACTATTCATAGATCACAAGGAAAAACTTATTCATCAGTAGTAATTGATTTAGTAAAAGGGGCGTTCGATTGTGGACAACTTTATGTTGCATTAAGTAGATGTACTTCATTTGAAAAACTTTATTTGAAAACTAGAGTTAGGCCTGCTGATATAAAAGTTAATCAAGAAGTAATTAATTTTATGAAAAATCATGAAATAATTAAATTTGGAGAAGTATAAAATAACCTTAATTATACAAGGTTAAGTTATCTAAGTGAGTTAGTGTATATTCTATTATATTATAGGTCCGTATACTAACTCACTAGATTATACGATTAAATTAATATGAGGAGATGATTAAAAATGAAAAATTTAAAAGAAGAAGTTAGTTTATATATAAGAACTAATAATAATTATGAGTTAGATAAAGGAACTGTGTTAGATATACAGAAAACACAACTAGAATTATATTGCAAAGAAAAAAATTATGATATTAAAGATGTTTATTGTGATATTGGTCATTATAAATTTAAAAATAGACTATCCTACAATAAAATGGTAAATGATATTAAAAAAGGAAAGATTAAAAAGATAGTTATATTTAGTATAGATAGAATATCTAGAGATGTTTCAGATATTGAAAAATTCTTTAAAATACTAAAAAAATATAATTGTGTTGCAGAGTTTATTAATGAAAATACAACGTCTTCTAATTATTACGGAAGAACAAAAATGATTATCTTATCTATACTTAAAGAATATGAAAGTGAGGTCTTAAAAAATGAAAGAAGAACAAGAAAGCGTAGCACTCTACATAAGGGTAAGCACAGCAGAACAAGCAAAAGAAGGGTTTAGTTTAGAGGCACAAGAGGAAAGATTATACTCATATTGTAATTATATGAGGTATAAGGTATTTAAAATCTATTGTGATGCCGGTTTAAGTGGAAAAGAAACAACAAAAAGAGAAGAATATAACAACATGCTAAAAGACTTAAAAAAAAGAAAATTTACTAAAGTAATTGCAATAAAAATTGATAGAATAAGTAGAAATACAGTAGATTTTCTAACTTTCTTTAATACATTACAAGAATATGACTGTACTCTTAAGATATTAGATATTGATGTTGACTTCTCTACACCTATTGGTAAATTATTAATAACTGTTATAAGTGCTTTTGCTGAATTGGAAAGAAATATGATAGTTGATAGAACACTTGTCGGTGTAGAAGCAGCTGCCAAATCGGGTAATTTTGGTGGTAGACCTCCTCTTGGTTATATGAAAGAACTTGTAAATGGAGAAAAGGGTAAAAAATGGGTTATTAATGAAGAAGAAGCAGAAATAGTAAAAGAAATATTTGATTTATGTTTAAAAGGAAACTCATATAATGACATAGCAAATATTATTCAAGAAAAATACACTGATAAATATTGTTATACAAAAAAGAATAATGAAACCGGCGAAATTGAAACTATCCCAAGAACTTGGACTGACGCGTCTATATGTACTATATTAAATAATAAGTCATATTATGGTATTCGCGAACATAGAAAAAAATCTAAAGGAAAGATAATAGAAATTAAAGATAAAATACCTGCTATAATTACTGAAGATATTTTCTATGAGTGCCAAGATAATATTGAGAAAAATAAAAGAAACTACTATAGAAATAAAAAATATTTATTTATGCAGAAATTGGTATGTCCTAAGTGTGGTAGAATTATGGCTTGTAATGGTACTAAAAAGAAAACGGGACAAGAATATCTATACTATAAATGCAAAGACTGTAAGGAAGCGTTTAGAGAAGATTTAGTAGAAAAAGCAGTAATAAGTAAGTTAAGGTCTTTTTTAGAACTTTACTTAGCCATAGAATCTAATTATATAGCAGTAGATAGTGATACAGCAGAAGAACTTAAGAAAGGAAAGATAGATAATACAATTAGATACGCTATGGACACTATTACTATTAATAAAATATTAAATAAAGATGCGTATACTAATGTTGATTATTTAGACCAAATTTGGTATTCAACAGATTATGAAACTAAACATAAATTTATTCGTGAGTATATAGATACTATAGAGGTTAAATTACATCGCAATAAAGGTAAAAAAACTGTTGAAATATTAAATTTGAAACTTAGACCACACAAAGCAAAAAATCTTCAAAATCTTTTTGAGAGTAATGAATTAGACTTTTTGTATGGTGGCTATCATAACAATGAATATAGTATTGTTGAATTTACTGAAAAACAAGCCGAAGATTACATCAACATCTTAAAGAAAAAGTTTAATATTAATGTTATTGATGTGTTTAAAGAAAATAAATATTACTATAGTGAAAATTTATTTAAAATAATAAATGTCGATAGTAATAGAGCTGTTGAGAGAGATACAATACTGTATCTGGAAGTACTGCAATAGGTACTAAAATTAGATAAAATAGATAAGAAAGGAGCATAACAAAAAAAGTTGGGAACCCTTTTGTAAATCCGACCATTTATGTATTCGGACTATCATTTATTGATAGTTTTTTTTATTTATATTTTATCAACTTTCTAACCATAATAAATTTATATAAGACCATCAGTATTATATTGATGCATTTGTTCATTTAGTTCCTCACTTTATCCATTTTGTTTATTAAAACTAAAAATTTTTATGATTTGATTTTTAGATAATTATATGTTAGAATAACTAATCGATCAGGAGGCATGTATGTTAGGAGAAACTAAAGAAAAATTAAAAGATAAGTTATTGAGTGGGTGGAATAATTTTACTAATGCAATTCGTAACAATAAGTCTAAAGTTATTAAATATATTTCATTAGCTGCTACTATATTAATTGTTGGTATGATTTCAAAAATTTTAGGATTTATAGTTCTTACTGCGACAGGGATACATTTTATAAAAAAACACGCTTTTCCAGTAATAAAAGGATTGGTAGCAACATTTAAGAATAACTCAAAACCACACGGAATTTCTAATAAAATAAATCGATCATTTCGCACAATTAAAACAAAATTATTATCATTTTGTTCTAACGATGAAAAAGCAAAAAAAGAATGTACTGAAGAATATGAACTAAGAACTAAAAATACAATTCATAATAAAATATCTAATTTAAAAGTGGCTACACTATCTAAATTTAAAAGTAGTAAATGTATAAAAAAAGATATTCTTGGCGTTAGAATAGTTAATGGCGAATATAAATTAAAAGCTAAACAAATAATTCAAGACAATATAAATTTAAATGATATAAAAAGATTTAGAGAATCTTTAGAGCAAAATCAACAAAAAATTAAAGTTAGATAAAATATATTAAATAAGTTGAATAATTACAACTTATTTTTTTGTTATAAAATAATATATTTTTTAAATTTAAAAATATATTATTTTAAAACTTAGCACATATAAACTATGTACTTCATATTTTAAAATACAATAAATTTTGTTATGATAATTTTGAAAAATAAAATATAGCAATCTTTAAATAAATATTGTATAATGTACTTATGATAGGAGAATGTATATGATATTAAGAAAGCCTTATGCGTTTTTTATTAAATATTTTCGAATTATTCATTTAATAATGGCAATTTTTATGTGCTTATTAGTATTTCAAACAAATTCTTTTTTACAATTTTTTAATCAGTATATAAATTCTGAAATTATTACTATTGGACAAGATTTGGTTTCCCAGCTTTTTTCTAAATTAACTTATTTTTATATCGTATTAATATTAATAATGGATGTTATAGTATGGATATTATTAGAGTTTAAAAACAAAAAAAGACTTTTTTATATAATTAATTTTATTGGTTATGTGTTGTTATTGGCACTATATATATATCTTGGTTCATTACTAGGAACTATGTCACAAGAAGTAGTAGACATTAGATTATTGATGACTGTTCGAGATTTGATTATTATTGCTTTTTCTTTTCAAACTGTATCAATTTTTTTGGTAATCTTTAGGTTCCTTGGATTCGATATAAAGAAGTTCAATTTTGAAGACGATTTAAAAGAATTAAATATTTCATCAGCGGATAATGAAGAATTTGAAGTTAATTTAGATGTTGATACTAAGTCAATTAAAAGGAGGGTTAATTCTAGCTTTCGAAATTTTAAATATTATTTTAAAGAAAATCTAAGATTAATAATTCCTATTTTATTAGTTTTAATAATAGTGTTTATTATTATTATATATAAAGCTGTAACTGGTCGTACTATGATATATAAACAAAATGTATATTTTAATGTTCCAAATTATTCTTTGAAGGTAACTGATGCGTTTGTTACTGAAAAAAATTATAAGATGAATTCAATTTCGGAAGACAAAGCTATTGTAATTTTGAAAATAAGTGTTAAAACAACTAATAGAACATCTCAATTTTTATTTGGAAAGTTTGCTTTGCAAATAGAAGATAATAAATATTATCATACAGTTAAGTATAGTAGTGATGTAAGTGATATTGGTAATACTTATATTAAACAATCTTTATCTAATCAATATTCTGATTATTTACTTGTATATGAAATCCCAAAAAGTAAAAAGAATAGTAAAAAAGAATTAATTTATGTTAATGATATATCGAGTAGTGTTTTAAAACGCGATTCTATCACTAAAGTTTCTTTAAACACTACAGATTTAGATGCTAATCAGGAAGAAAAAGAAGTTTCCTTAAATGATGAAATTAATTTGAATAGTTCTGTTGCAAATATTTCTACTATTAAATTTAATACCATTTCTGTAGCAAATAGTTTTAATATTAATTACAAAAAATGTATTACTTCTAAAGAATGCTATACTTTTTATGAACCATTGCAAGCCGGTTTTTATGGTAGCTATGATAAAGCTTTAATGAAATTACAAGTGGAAGTAAAATCAGATAAGTTAACTGATAAAACTGAAGCAAATTATATTAAACAGTTTATTAAAATTAATTATAAGATTAAAGGAGAATCGAAGACCTTTTATCTTGAAAAACAAATAATACCTAGACGTGTTAATTCCAATTATTATTATTTTGAAATACCTAAAGAAATACTACAAGCAGAAGAAATTAAATTTATATTTAATACTAGAGGTACTACCTTAATTTACAAACTTAAATAGAGTGTAAATATTATAAGAATGCATTTTTAAATAGATTGACTGTTTAATTAAATTGATTTATAATATTTATATAGAATAGGAAGGATGATAATGTGAATAATTTTTTAATGACATTAAAAAGATTTTTTACAAATAAAAATACAATTACAATAATAGGTGTAATTGTAATTGTTGGTTTATTGTATGCTGCATATAGTTATCAAATAAAATCTCAAGTAGATCCAATCAAAATCCCTGTTGCTAAAACAGATATACAACCAAGGACTTTAATAACAGCTGATATGATTCAATATATTACTGTACCAAAGGCAACAACTACTAAGGATATTTATACATCTCAAAATTTAATTGTTGGTAAATATAGTAATTATAATACTATGATACCTGCTGGTAGCATGTTTTTTAAAACTACTCTTGTAAATTTTGAAGATTTACCAGATTCAGCATTTGTTGATGTAAAAGATGGAGAAATTCCTTATCAATTTGCCGTTAATATGGAGTCTACATTTGGTAATTCTGTATATCCAGGCAACAAAATAGATTTATATATGAAAGTAGTTAATGATGAATCTGGAAAAATTGCTGTTGGAAAATTTTTGCAGGATGTAGAAGTACTTGCTGTTAAAGATAATCAAGGAAGACATGTTTTTGAAAATTCAGCAGAGAATAGAACCCCAGCTTATATTATATTTGGTGTGACTGATGAAGTACATTTACTTTTACGTAAAGCAGAATATTTAAGACAATACTCTGTTGATATTTTTTTAGTACCACATGGAGGAACAATTCAATCTAGTGGAGAAACAGTTGTAACTAGTGAATGGTTAAAAGATTTTATTAATCGTAATACAGAGAATATTGATAATTTAGAAGAACAATTACCAGAAGAGGAACGTTAGCATGGAAGAAACTGTTTTTTCTCAGATAGATTTTGGCCCATTAAAAAAGTATTTAGAAAATGATGATATAACAGATATTTCTTATAGTAATGGTGGTCAAATTCATTTAAAAACACTGTCTAGGGGAATATACCGTGTAGAAGATCCAGAAATAAACGATACGTTTATGGAGAAATTAGCTTTTCAATGTTCTAATGTGATGGGAACTACATTTAATATGGCGCATCCTTTTCTAGATGCAGAGAGTGCAGAACTTCGTTTTAACTTTGTTCATAGTTCCATTGCCAGAAATGGAATAGCTGCAGTTCTTCGTAAAACTCCTGCTAAAATTAGGCTAGTTAAAGATAAGATATTAGAAGAAAAGTATATTACTTTAGAAATACATGATTTTCTTATTAAATGTGTTGAAGGCCATTGTAATATTATTGTTTGTGGAGAAACTGGTAGTGGAAAAACAGAATTTGTAAAATATCTTGGTTCTCATATTAAAGAAAATGAAAAAATAATTACTATTGAGGATACACTCGAATTACATTTGGATAGAATTTATCCACATAGAGATATAGTTGCTATGAAAACCAATAATATAGCTAGTTATTCAGATGTCTTAGTAACTTGTATGCGACAGAATCCCAAATGGATATTACTTTCCGAAGTACGTAGTGCTGAGGCTGTAATGGCGGTTCGTAATTCAATATCTTCAGGACATAATATTTTGTCTACAATACATGCTGATAAGGCTTCATCCATACCAATTCGTATGTATAGTTTATTAGAAACAAACCAAGATGTTGATCAGTTTTTGAAAACTATTCATAGGTATGTTCAATTAGGTGTAATGATTCGAGGTTATCAAAGTAAAGAAACTGGTAAATTTGTCCGTGAAATAGCGGAAGTTACTGAGTTTTATGTTGATGATAATAATGATGCTAAGAGTAATACAATATATAAAAAAGGTATGGATGGAAATGTTGTCAAACATAATCCAACTAAATATTTATTGGGTTACTTATCTGCACAGGGAGTATATATTGCTCCAGATGCCATCGCAAAGGATGAGCTTAAAGAAACTACTGATGATACAGAAATACTGTTTTAAGTAGGGAGGTGCTTAAATGAATGCAATTACTTTAATTGTTTTTATAGCAATAGCATTAATAGTGTTGTTTATTGTTATATATAGAAAAAATAATGGTGTTCATGTTTATAAATATGTTACTAGTCAAGTTGGACAAGCATACAATAAATATATTCCTTATTCATTTAAGACTGTTAGAGAATCAGCTAAAAAAATGGGGTATGATTATAGTATAAAAAGATTTACAACGGAAGCTGTAATTATGGGAGCAGCCGCATTTGGCATTTCATTTTTATATTTTTATAGTATAATTAGATCTGCTATATATGCAGGTATAGCTATAATGTTTGTCCCTTATTTAGCTTATTTACGTTATAAAAGAGTTTATAGTGAATTTATTTTTGAGCAAGTTCAAGTATATACGACTAATGTTATAATGGAATTTGCCACAACACAATCATTTGTAAAATCATTAGAAGGAGTTTATGAATCAGGTGTTTTAGAAGACCCTTTTAAATCAGATATAAAAATAATGATCGATATGGCATATGAAAATGGTACAATTGAGCAATCGATTAATTATTTAAATGAAAAGTATGATTATTATATTATTCGTAATATGCATCAATTATTTTTACAGATTACCAATGAAGGTTCTAAAAATTCAGGACCTGCACTTGATAACATGTCATTAGATATAGATATGTTGGTTGAAAACGTTTATAGTGACAGATTAAATAGAGCTAATTTCCATAAAAAATTTATTCAATTTGGTATAGGACTTTATTTAATGGTAATGCTAGTTCAGTTATTGTTAGGTGATTCTTATACAAATATGTTAAGTGAACTTTATATGCGCTTACTTTTACATGCAGTTTTAATAATTAATTC
>CANTWP010000105.1 GCA_947853245.1 uncultured Bacilli bacterium
TTATATTTAAGCATATAATCACCACTTAATTATATGAAAAGATAAACAAATAATTATTACACATTAAAAATATTTTTGTATATGTTACAACATATATTTAAAAATATACTTAACATGTTTTGCAGATTATTATATAATTTTACTGGTGATGGGCATGAATAATAAATTAGTACCAAAAATTAAATCTTTATTAGTTCATAAAGAAGAACTTAATAAAAAACAAGTTGCGTTATTTCTAACGCAAAACAAAATAGATGAGTTAGATGGCATCGTTAAAAGACTTTCAAACTACTCTAATGGTAAAGTAAATAGAAATATCTTAATTGAAATGGCTATCGATAATCTAATAGAATGCATTCCAGAAGTTATTAGAGAATATGAAGCAGAAAACAATACTGAAGAAGTTGGATACGATACAATTATTTGTCCTGCACAAGATGGAGGTCAAGATTTTTTGAAAAATAATCATCGTTGGGAATATGTAAAACTTGATTCCGATAAAATAAAGTATTTAAAATATATTGCCCTTTATGTCGGCTTACCATACTCATCCATAATGTACTGGGCTAAAATTGAAAGATTCGAAGAAGTAGTTATTGAAAATCAAAAAAAATATAAAATACATGTGGAAAACACTATTCATGAAATTACACCTGCTATACCGCTTGGGAATATTAGTCCTCTACATACAAGAAGTCCTAGATACACACTTTTAAGTAAAATCTTAGAGGCTGACACATATTCTGATATACTTTAATATATCTTTTTATCTAAGCCTATAAAGTAGTTTTAGATAAGAAGATATATAGAAAGGAGGAATATGGATTTAGTAACTCCTTTATTAATGTGTTTAATAATCATTATGATATTAATAAACACTATTACTTATGATAAAAACTAAAAAAGAATTACTTATTAAAGTAATTCCCATCAAATATTAAAAATATATCTTCTTAGCATGCACTCTCCTGCATGCATTTTTAGTATATATTAAATTTTGGCTCATGTCAATTTTTAAAACAAATTCCAAGGATAACTATTAGGAATATTAATTTTAAAATTCATTTCTTCCTTAGTTATTGGATGTAAAAAAGATAATTCAGACGCCAATAACGCAATCTGTTCTCCAACTTTAGCGGAACTATTATATCTTTGATCTCCCCAAAGAGGATAATTTCTACTAGAGAACTGTACCCTAATTTGATGAGAACGACCTGTTTCTAAATATATTTTTACTAATGACAAACCATCTTTATATCTTTGTGTTTCATATTTAAGGGATGAATCTTTACCTCTTGAATCAACCATTACCATATTAGTCTTTTCATTCTTTAATAGTTTATCTTGCATAATACCATTTTCATTTGTTTTTCCACATACAACAGCATGATAAATCTTTTTAAATTGATGCGTTCTAACTTGATCATTTAATCTACTTGCACATTTACTAGTTTTCGCAAACACCATTATTCCACCAACTGGTCTATCCAAACGATGCACTAATCCTAAATAAACATTACCTGGTTTGTTATATCTTTTTTTTAAATCATCTTTCAATAATGTAAGTAAATCTAAATCTTTAGTATCATCGGCTTGTACCAATACATTACATGGCTTTTCTACTACTAATAAATGATTATCTTCATATATTATTTTAATCATTACTTTGCCATCTTCCATAAATACCACATGGTAATATCATATTATCTCTTTTTATAGGTAAACCTACTTCACCAGCATCTACTGTTCCATTAGGATATAAAGGTAATAAAGTTGTCTTTAATATATTTTCAAGCACAATACTAGAAATTCCCGTAGTATAAGAATTAATCAAAAAGAACACTGGTTTAGCAGACAATATTTTTAAACAAGCCTCAATTAATACATATAAATTCTTTTCAAACTTCCATACTTCACCATTAGGTCCTCTTCCATAACTAGGAGGATCCATTACAATACCATCATATTTATTACCACGACGATATTCACGCTCTACAAATTTTAAACAATCATCAACTATAAATCTAATTTTATTATTATCTAAACCACTTAAATGCATATTTTCTTTAGCCCATTCTGTCATTCCTTTAGAAGCATCTACTTGAACTACTTCCGCTCCAGCACTAGAACATGCCATCGTGGCAGCACCTGTATAAGAAAATAGATTTAATATCTTTAGAGGTTTATCTGCTTTTTTTATTTTATCCATCATAAAATCCCAATTAGTAGCTTGTTCTGGAAATAACCCCGTATGTTTAAAATTAGTTGGCGTTACTTTAAAAGTTAAATGTTTATATTTAACTTCCCAATATTCTGGTAATTTCTTTTTAAATTCCCAATTACCCCCACCTTTATCACTTCTGTGATAAAAGCCATCAACATTTTTCCAACTACTATAATCATTCACATCCCACATAGCTTGAGGATCAGGTCTTCTTAAAATGACCCCATTCCAACTTTCTAATTTTTCACCATTACCAGCATCTAAACACTGATAATCTTTCCATTCATTACTTAATCTTAACATAAAATCACACTCGTAAATAGTATAACATATTATGGTAAATTTTCACATATGAAATTATCACAAAAATCTTTATACTTCAATAACTCATTTAAATTATTTATAGTCCAACCTATCACTATTTTCTTCTTTCGTATTACTTGTATCTTCTTATCTTTAACATATTTTAAGTAACATACAACAAAATCATATTTTTTAGCTAAAAACAATCTATCAACTATTTTTAAATTCAAATAATTAAATACTATTAAACCATAACAACATTTAAAACGTTTCTTAAGCCATTTAATCGTTTTGGGATTAAAACTCTGAATTGCTATAGACCCATGATAATCTTTTAACGTTTTAATTAATTCTTGTTCTAATTCATAATTCTCTATATTACCTTTAACATCAATAATTATAGGGATTTTACCTTTAACTAAATTTAATACATCTTCTAATAACGGTATCTGATATTTCCCTTTTAATTTAATCTTCTTTAACTCATCATAGGTACTATTTTCTACAAATTTATTTATACCACTTAATCTTTTTAAACTAATATCATGAAATACAATTACTTTTTTATCTTTAGATAATCTTACATCTAATTCTATAATATAATTTTTTTCCATAGCTTTATAAAAAGAAAGTAACGTATTTTCACATATATACTCATTATATAATCCTCTATGAGCTATTAAGTTTTCCACCATAAAATTATTCATACTTAATTATATGAAAAAAGGGTATAAAAACTATACCGTTTACTTTAATAAATTATATAACTTCAATCGTTTGAATATATTTATATGCTAATATAATTCCATTTTCAAGTACAATTAAATTATCATCATAGCTATAATTATTCCTTGAAAAAAAACAGGCATTCCATAATTACCAAAAACATCAATTTTTACTTTTTTATTTACTATTCTATCTAACACACTATTTACCTACATATTTATGTATAGACTAGTTCAATTTTATTATCAATATACAAAAAAAGCCAAGGAAATATATTCCAAGACTTTCTGAACTGTTTCTTAATATTAACGTTTTGAGAATTGTGGGGCACGACGTGCAGCCTTTAATCCAGGTTTCTTTCTTTCTTTAACACGAGAATCTCTTGTGATAAATCCAGCAGTTTTTAAAATTTTTCTAAAGCTTGTTTCGCTAGTTGGATCAGTGTCTTTATCATATTCAAGTAATGCTCTAGTAATTCCTAAACGGATAGCACCAGCTTGACCAGTAAATCCACCACCATTAACTTTAACTTCAATATCAAATGTATTTTCTGTTTTAGTAGCAACTAGAGGTTGTTTTAAATCCATTACATTAGTTTCATAAGGGAAGAAATCTCTAACATCTCTACCATTTACTGTAATCTTTCCAGTACCAGGAACCATCTTAACTTGTGCAATTGAAGATTTTCTTCTACCAGTACCAATAAAAATTCTTTTATTTGCCATTTAAAACCCTCCTATTTATTCCACATAACTGGCTTTTGTGCCATGTGTGGGTGTTCACTTTCTGCATATACAAATAATTTTTTATACATTTGACGTCCTAATCTTCCATTTGGAAGCATTCCTTTAACAGCTCTTTCAAGCATTTCAACTGGATAATTTTCTAACATTTCACGAGCAGTTCTTTCTCTTAATCCACCAGTATATCCACTATGATTATAATAAATCTTATCATCTAGTTTGTTTCCTGTTAGATTAACTTTTGAAGCATTAACAATAATTACAAAATCTCCACAATCAACATGTGGTGTAAATGTTGGTTTATGCTTTCCTCTTAAGATATGAGCAGCTTCAGTAGCAACACGACCTAAGCTTTTTCCCTCAGCATCGATTACATACCAATTACGTACTATATCTTCCTTTCTTTGCATATATGAATTCTTCATATTCTTTTCCTTTCTCCTATACATTAGTGGAATGTCCCAAGTTCCACTTATGTGGGATATAAAATGTACCATTTAAAATGGTACCAAAAAATCCCTTAAAAGTCAATAAATTTTTATACTTTTTACACTAATATATGACTTTATTTAAATAAAGACCCTCTGCCGGAGCAGTTTTACCTGCTTTTGTTCTATCCTCTTCTAATAATACGGAATTTACATCCAAAATATTTCTCTTTCCTTCACCAATTTCTATTAAAAAGCCCACCATATTTCTAACCATATAACGCATAAATCCAGTTCCTATAAATGTAATAAACATTATATTATCTTTAACTGTTATATCAGTAAAATAAATTGTTCTTACAAAATCGTAAGTTTCTACATTAGCTTTAGTAAAAGATTTAAAATTATGAATACCTTCAAATAACTTAATAGCGGACTTCATACTATTTACATCTAAACTTTTATTATATTGATATACATAATCTTTCTCTATAGGATTATATTCACCTAAATTTATTTTATATATGTATTCTTTTTGCTTTACATCAAATCTAGCATGAAAATCTTTTGACACTTCTACTACTGATTTCACATAAATATTACCAGATATCAGACTATTTAATGCTTTCTTTAATTGCTCAGTTGAAATAGAAATATCTAAATCAAAATGAGCACATTGATTATTGGCGTGTACACCAGCATCTGTTCTTCCAGATGCATTAATAGATACTGATTGTCCACCATTAATGGTTGTCAAAGCCGTCTCTAATTCCTCTTGAATAGAGTTATCATGGATTTGTTTTTGATATCCATGGTATTTAGAACCATCATAAGCAAACGTAATTAAATAACGCATAACATCACTCCTAAATAAATGAAAAAACCAACAGATTTAAGAAAAATAGTATTGTTATTATATCACAAAAAGTCATTTTATAAAAATGTATACTAGAACGTTTTTTATTATAATTAAAATGTCTAACTTGTAAAGCATCCGCTATGATATCAGCTTTCTTTAAAGATATACTAAACATAGGAAATAATATAACTTTAAAAGATTTTAATTTGTCTTTTATACTAAGTTCACTAAAATTTAAACCACGACTAGATTGAGCCTTAATAATGTGATTAGCTTGTTCTAGTAAAATAGGTACAAAATGAATAGACAATACTAGCGACAAAGCTACTTTATCTGATGAAATCTTTAAAATATTAAGAGGTCTTAAAAACAACTGTAACCCCTTAATCATTTCATCTATCTTGGTCGTAAATAATAAAATACTTGAAATAATTATAATTAATAACATTTTTAAAATCATAAATACACCAGAAATAATACTTCCAGAAAAGATAATATTTATAATTAAAATACTAAGTAAAAAGTATTTTGCACTAATAATCGCTTTTGTAAAATATTTAAATGGAATTTTAGAAAGATAAATTATTCCACAAAACAACGCTATTAAAATTAATACATATATATAAGAATTAGTGTTTACAACTGAAATAATTGCAAGTAAAGAACATATTATTTTCGTTAAAGGATGTAAATGATGTATTTTTGAGTCTACAGAATAATATGAACCAATTGTAAAGCTATTTAACATGACGATATATATCCTTAATTAAATCATTTATATCATCCCTATATCCTAACTTAATGTTCTTTTTTTTCATTACTAAATTAGAAAATGCTAAAATATCAGGAACTAAAATGTTATTTTTTTTAAGTCTTTCCTCATTACTAAGTACAGTATATTTATCCCCTGATAATCCAATTGTTCCATCTTCTAATAAATAAACATGGTCTACTATTTGAAGTAAAAAATTGGTATCATGACTAACAATAATAATTGTTTTATCATATCTCAATTTTAATTTTCGAATTATTTTAATTAAATTCTTTTTTCCCAAATCATCTAACCCAACTGTTGGTTCATCTAAAACAATTATTTTGGGATTATAAGCTAAAATAGAAGCAAATGCTATCTTTCGCATTTCACCATGGCTCAAGGTTAAAGGATCGCGTTCTAAATAATCCTCAGTTAAATCAACTATTTTTAAAGCATCGATTGTTTGCTTACTGATAACATTGGTCTTTATTCCAAAATTCCTCATCCCAAATTCTATCTCTTCTTTTACGGTGTGACAAAAGAATTGTTCTTCTGGATATTGAAATACAATACCTACATTAGAACGTAATTGTTTCATATTCTTTTGTTTAGATTTTGGTTCTATTTTAAATTTACCTACACTTATTTTACCAGCAGTTGGAATTAAAATTCCATTAATAAGCTCTATTAAACTAGATTTCCCACTACCACTTTTACCAATAATTCCATATATTTTACCTGATTCAAAATTAATATTTATATTATTTAATACTTTATTTTCAATAGAAGTATTACCATTATATGAAAAATCAACATCTTTAAATTTTATTTCCATAATTTTTTCACCATTGTATTCATATTCAAAACCATATCATCAACTAAATCATAATAACTTAATCTCTTTGATAAATCTACCATAAATGGCAAATTTAAACCAATAGTTTTTAATTTTTTATCTTGGGTATATACATTTTCTTTTGAATCATCTAATATAATTTTGCCTTTATTTAAAACGATTATTTCATCACTATAAATAGTATCACTCATATCATGGGTAACATTAATAATAGTTATTTTTTTATCTTGATGAATTTTTCTAATTAGTTTTAACAATACTTGATGGCTTTCTCCATCTAACATCGTAAAAGCTTCATCTAAAATTAATATTTTTGGTTTCGCAATTAAAACACTAGCCAGTGCGACAATTTGTTTTTCGCCACCACTTAATTCGTTAATGTTCTTTTTTAATAACTTTTCTATTTTTAAATAAGTAACAACTTCATCAATTAATTTTTTGATATTTTCAGGGCACTTATTTAAATTTTCTAAAGTAAACGCAAGTTCATCTTCTACTGTATCTATTACAAAATAATTATCAGGATTTTCAAAAACTATTCCAATATTTTTTCTTATTTCTTCAATATTATTAGGACATACATTCATTTTACATACATTAACATATCCTTCATATGGAATAAGTCCAACTAATACTTTAGCCAAAGTACTTTTACCACAACCACTAGGTCCTACAATACTGACAAACTTACCCTTTTTTATTTCAAAATTTATATTATCTAGTATTTGTCTATCATGAAATTTACAACTTAATTTATTTGCTATAATAATATTGTTATCCATCTTACCACCCCTAGATAAATATTATTATAGTATAAAATAATAGCAAATACAAATAAATTAACAACAAAGCGTAATTTTTAGAAAAAAAGATTGTCCTATTTTGACAATCTTTAAATTCTATCTTTTTTTAGCAGAAATTTCTTTCATATTTTGTGTATTAAGTTGTTGTATCATTGATTGAAGTTCCTCAGTAGATTTTACCTCAAGTTGTTTCATTATATCTGGTAATGGTACATATTCTAATCCATTAGGATACATTGCTTCTAATATTTCATTTATTAAATAATTACGTTGAACCTTATTTTCACTTTCTTCTAATAATGAACTCCAATCTAAGGGCGATAATTTTCTTGTACCATTATCTACACTTTGCTGAACAGGCGTTTCTTTTTTTACACCGGTAACAAAATCTCTTAATTCTTCATCACTATAGCCATCAAATTCAACTCTTAAATCTCTTGTTTGCACATCGCTCAAATGATAGTCTTCTGTCACACCTAAATCTTTTCGTATAGCCTTGTTAATCAAATCTTCTCTAGTTGCTTGAGCCATTTGTTTTTGTTTCTCTTGTTCTTTTTCTTTCGCTTAAAGCTTCTTTTTCTTCAGCCATTAACGTAATTAAGATTTGTGTACTTTGTGCAATACTTTCACTTTTCTCTGGCATTTGAATTCCGGCAGTAGTAAAATCATTTCTTATTTCTTTATAAGTTGATAAAAATCTTTCCGGTAACACAACTTCTTTAGACTCTTCAAAACTTTTTTGTGCAGTTTCCATTTTTCTAGTACACATATCTGCCAAAATCATAGCATATTCTGGCATTTCCGCATAAGAGGCTCTATATTTTTCATGAGTTTCCTCGCCATAAGAATAAACTTGTCTCTGTAATCTTCTATTCAATTCTTGTTCAAATAAAACCTCAACCTTTGCAGTTACATCACTATATCTATAATTATCCTTTATTATTTCATAAAGACATTGTTGCATAATTATTAATTCATCAAAATATAAAGATAATGCCAAGGGTCTTTTCCTCCAACTGAAGCCTTTTGTTCATATAATTCTATAATTTTTATAAAATCTTCGTCTGAAACATTAGTAACCTCAGGGAAAACATTATATGAGCCAAAATGATTATTTAATATATTTATTATCTTCTCTTTTTTCTCTTTAAAATCCTTATCAACGATTTTTAGCTCATCAACACTCATATCAATACCTTCAAGTAATTTTGCTATTTCTGTTCTATCTCCATCAAGTTTATCTGTAAATTCATAAAAAGCATTAGAATCTGAGCCATAAATTTCTCCCCCATTATTTATACCCTCAAATCCATGTCTAGGTCTATCAAAACTATAAGCCATTGTTATACCTCCAATCATTACATTTTAATTCTAACAAAAAAAAACAAGTAATTTTTTCATAAAATAACGAAGGCTATGATAGAATCGTTATTAACGGTTATCAAAGGCAATTAAATAACTATCGACAATTTCTATTTTATTTAATTCAAAACAATTTTCAACTAAAAGATTTTAAAGTTTTTGCCAAATGTCATACTAAAACTTTATGTGAGCATGTAGATAAAATCATTAATGAAGATAATAGACCAACTTATTATGTTCAATCTTCTAAAGTTCATAAAGACGAAATTGCTAGACAACTTTATAAAGAAAATTATATTGATAATGGAGGGGTGTTGTATTTCTTCCATGGAAGTTTATGATACTATAACCGTTAAAGATAATAAACAAGCAAAAAATTAGAAATTATAAGTAAACCTACTAAATGTAAATACTATTATTTATATATGATTGATGAAGAATTTGGTATAAAAGCGATGAATTTAATTTCTTTAGAATAAGAAACAAAACTACAAGATTACTTAATAAATTTAAAAATCATGGAATGATTAAAAAAGTTAATCATTCCACTATATATTATATTAACTCAAATGGTAGGAAAATAATTAATTCTATTTTATTATTTAAAAACACTGATTTACCTAATAATTATACATATTTATTATAATTAAGGATAGTAAAAACACCATTTTTTAGTTATGTCCTTTTATGTTTTTTCTAAGAAAAAAATTTGTTATTTTTGATTTATTTAGAATGTAATAACATATTTTTGTATTTTTAAAAATTATCTCTTACCATTTTGAATTTTATAAGATATTTTTAATTTTAAAGAAAGTGGTAAAAATCTACATAAGAATATACCCAATTTCATCTTAACTCCTGGAATTATTACCTTTTTCTTTTTAAACATTTGTTTAATAGCATACTCACTAACGTCATAACTATTCATACTTTTTACACTAAAATGCACTTTTGCTACCTTATTAAACTCAGTGTCAACTGGACCTGGACATAAAGCACCAATGTATACATTAGATTTGTCATGCTTTAATTCTTCTTGTATAGCAGTAGTCAATTGATAAATATAAGATTTAGTTGCATAGTAACTAGCCATTAGAGGACCTGGCAAAAATGCTGCGCTACTAGAAACATTTAATATATAGCCTTTATTTTTAGATTTAAAATCTTTTAAAAATAATTTAGTTAAAACATGAACAGTTTTTATATTAATATCGATCATATCTAATTCTTTGTCTAGATTAGTAGTATTAAATTCACCAAATATACCAAAACCAGCATTATTTATAAGAATATCAATATCTTCTTTTTTTACTTGGTTATAAAGTGCCATACAATTATAAGTACTAGATATATCCATAGGAATTATTTCAACGTTTGTTTTTAATTCTTTTTGTAATTTTTCTAATTTCGTTTTTCGACGCGCAACTAAGATCAAATCATAACCTTGATCCGCTAAAATACGAGCCATATCACGTCCTAATCCCGAACTAGCTCCAGTAATTAATGCCTTCATAAGTATCACCCTAACTTGATTATACTAAAAAGATTAATAATATACAAATAAATTTTATAAATTTATAAAACTAATTAGTAATATTGTTATTTATAATAACATTAAAACTAATATATTAATTGCCAATAGTATTACCTCACTAATAAATTCCAACCAAAAAATCCATTTTTCCCCCCATAATAATTTTGAACATACGCTAATTTAAGATTATTTGGATCGTAAAAAACATCTAGTAATGTACCTATTGGATACAATTCTCTCATTGGATTTTACGTAAGCCAATTATAGAATTTGATTTATATTTTACGGTTAAGACATTATTAGAAACATCATATTCTGTTTGGTTATCATTAAATGGATTAGCAGAATATGTAATCTTGTAGGCTTTATGTTCTGGACCAACTACTTTATAATTTTTGCCATTGACCATATAATAAACGATAGGTAAATGAACTCCACTAGCTTCCAACCCCCCTATTAAAAAATGTGTATCGTTTTACAATTTCTTTAGTCTTACAATTACACTTCTTTTCCATAATTAAATATTTATAATGAATATTTATAATGAACTAAATACACCATTAAAATTAAAGCTATACCTCCTCCAAAAACTATAAATGAAACTTGCACATCTGACATTTTACCACTACTCCACACTCTTGACAATAATTATTATTTAGGTCATTTTGTGTCCCACACTTTGAACAACACATAAATCATACTCTTTCTATATCTATGATAATGCAAAAAAACAAGTAATTTTTTCAAAAATTAATATTTTCTTGTAAATTACTTGTAAACAAAAAAGACGCCTATACAGCATCTCCTTCTACTAATTCTAAAATTACCATTAAAGCAGCGTCACCACGACGTTCAGTTAATTTAAGGATTCTAGTATAACCTCCATTACGAGTAGCGTAACGTTTAGCTAAATCATCAAATACTTTTTTAACTGCTTCATTATCGTTATGTAAGAATGCTAAAGCTTTTCTTCTTGAAACTAAAGAACCATCTTTACCATAAGTAATCATCTTATCAACAAATTTACGAACTTCTTTAGCACGAGTCTCAGTAGTTTCAATTCTTTCATTGATAATTAGGTCACGAGTTAAATTAGCTAACATGCTTTTTCTATGTTTATTAGTACGTCCTAATTTTCTATAAGCCATAATAATCCTCCTAACTATTAATCTTCATCACGGAATCTAAGACCCATATCTTTAATCTTATCCATTACTTCTTTTAAAGATTTCTTTCCTAGATTACGAATTTTCATCATTTCTAATTCTG
>CANTWP010000106.1 GCA_947853245.1 uncultured Bacilli bacterium
AAAACTTTAGATGAAGCTGGTCAAATGAAAAAAATGCCTTTTATCGTAGTTATTATTGATGAGTTAGCTGATTTGATGTTAGTAGCCGCTAAAGAGGTAGAAGATTCAATTATGCGAATTACACAAATGGCTCGTGCTGCGGGAATTCACCTTATAGTAGCAACGCAAAGACCTAGTACTGATGTTATTACAGGTGTTGTTAAAGCTAATATTCCATCACGTATATCCTTTGCAGTTTCATCTGGAATTGATTCACGTACTATTTTAGATAGAGTAGGAGCTGAAAAACTTCTTGGTAAAGGTGATATGTTATTCTTACCACAAGGAGAAAATATACCACTTCGTGTTCAAGGAACTTTTATATCTGATGATGAAATTAAAAATGTAGTTGATTTTGTTATATCGCAACAGAAAGCTCGTTATGATGAAACTCTTACGATGGATGAAGAAGAAATGCATGCGACAACTATGGTTGATGATGTATCAAGTAATAATCGTGATGCTGATGAAGAACCATTATATAATGAGATAGTAGAGTTTGTAGTAACTCAAGGTAAAGCTAGCGCTTCTTTGTTACAAAGAAGATTTAGACTGGGCTATAATCGTGCTGCTCGTTGTATTGATTTACTTGAAGATCGTGGTATAATTGGACCAAATAATGGTTCGAAACCACGTGAAGTATTAGTAAAATTAGAACCAAAAGATAATGATGAATAATATGTAAAATTAAATAAGGAGAATTTTATGGAGTATATTATAAAAAAATGTAATAAATGTGGCGCCATTATACAGGTTTTAAAAGATTGTACTTGTAATGATTGTGGTGTTAGATGTTGCAATGAACAAATGAAAACTTTAATACCTAACTCAGTGGATGCATCTTTTGAAAAACATTTACCAGTATATGAAATAAAGGATGATATGGTTGAAGTAACTGTTAATCATGTTATGGAAGAAGAACACTATATTGGGTGGATTACTATTTATTATGAAGATGGTAGTAATTGTACTAAATTCTTAAAACCTGGTAGTTCTGCTACAGCGGTATTTGAATACAAAGAAAATGCTATTTTATACGCTTATTGTAATAAGCATGGATTATGGGAAACAAAACTAAAATAATTTATAAAACTGATTTAATACATATTATTTCAGTTTTTTATTGTCTAAAATTTACTTATTAAATAATCCATGTTATAATACTTAAGTAGGTGATTTAATGATATATTTAGATTATAGTGCGACAACCCCAGTAAGAAAAGAAGTATTAGATACTTTTGTGACTGCTAGTACAAAGTTTATAGGTAATCCTAATTCTTTACATAAATTAGGTGTTGCTGCTAAAAAGTTAATAGATGCTTCTACTGATCAAATAGCAAGCATTTTAAAAATAAAACCATCAGAAATTATTTATACTAGTGGTGCTAGTGAATCGAATAATATGGCTATAAAAGGTATAGCTTCAAAATATAAAAACAGAGGTAATCATATAATCACTACTTCTTTAGAACATTCTTCTATTTATGGACCTTTAAATTATTTAACAGAACAGGGATTTGAAGTAGATTTTGTTAAATTAGATGAATTTGGTCGAGTAGATATCGATGATTTAAAATCTTTAATGCGTGATACAACCATTTTGGTAAGTGTTAGTGCTGTTAATAGTGAATTAGGAATAAAACAACCAATTGAAGAGATTGGAGTCATGCTAAAAAAGTATCCAAAATGTTTTTTTCATGTTGATATGACACAAGCAGTTGGTAAAATACCAGTATCTTTTGAAGATGTTGATTTAGCAAGTTTTTCTGCTCATAAGTTTTATGGTGTTAAAGGAATTGGTATTTTATTTAAAAAAGAAAACATTAATATTGAACCATTAATTCATGGAGGGAAAAGTACAACCGTTTATAGAAGTGGTACTCCAGCTCCGGCTTTAATATCATCATTATCTAAAGCTTTACGTTTAATTTATGAAAACTTAGATAAACATATCGAAGAAATAGAAAAGAAAAATAAATATTTACAAGATAATTTAATTAAATATGATCAAGTATTCATTAATAGCAATATTTATTCCATTCCTCATATTTTAAATATCAGTATAATTGGTATTAAACCAGAAACTATGTTACACGCTTTAGAAGAACATGATGTTTATATTTCAACTCAAAGTGCTTGTTCTACTGGAGCTAGTTCTAAAGCAGTACTAGCGGTAACAAACAATGAAAAGCGTGCTAATTCAAGCATTCGTATTAGTTTATCGCATTTAACAACATTAGAAGAATTGGAAACATTTATGGGAGTTTTTGATGAATGTTATCATCATTTAAAGGTAAGGTGATAAGATGAAAGTTTTAAAGTTTAATGCGATTTGGTGTAGTGCCTGTTTAGTAATGAAGAAAACATATAATCGTATATTTGATGAATATAAAGATTTTGAAGTTATTACTTATGATTATGATCTAGATGAAGACGAAGTATCTAAATATAATATTGGAACGACTATTCCTGTATTAGTATTTTTAGATGAAAATGATCAAGAAATTACTCGCATAATTGGTGAAAAAAGTTACGAGCAAATTAAAGAAATAATAGATATGAAGGTGTTAAGAATTAATGAAAATTAAATTTAAATATTTAGTTATTTTATTAGTTATTTTATTACTACCAATTAATGCCCAAGCTTTAGATGTAAATATATATTTATTTCATTCTAAGGATTGTGCCCATTGTAAACAAGAACGTGCTTGGTTAGAAGAAATAGAACCTGATTATGGTAATATAAATATTTATGAATATGAAGTAACTAGAGATAAAGATAATTCTAATTTATTAGATAATGTAAAGAAACGTTTTAATACTAGTACACCTTATGTTCCTTTTACAGTAGTAGGTGATAAATATTTTGTTGGTTTTTCCGAAGATACTAAAAGTGGTATTGTTACAATGATCGAAAGATATTCTGAAAAGGAACATCGTGATGTAGTAAATGAAGTATTAAATGGAATAGATGGCGAAATAGTCAAAAATGGCGATAAAATAGATGATACTTTTACGATCCCAATATTAGGAGAAGTTAATGCTAAAAATGTATCATTACCAATTATATCTATCATAGTTGGTTTTGTTGATGGCTTTAATCCGTGTGCTATGTGGGTATTAATTTTTTTAATTAGTATGTTAATGGGAATGAAAAATAAAAAACGAATGTGGACATTAGGACTTACTTTTTTAGTAACATCTGCGTTAGTATATTTATTATTTATGTTTGCGTGGTTAAACATTGCTGTATCATTAATTCAAGTAATGTGGATTCGTATTTTAATAGCTATAGTAGCGTTAATTGGCGCATTTATCAATATTAAAAGTTGGTATACAGCGGTTAAGAAGCAAGATAGTGGTTGTGAAGTTGTAAGTGATTCTAGGAGAAAACGCATTATGAAGTATATTAAAAAGTTTACTTCTGAAAAACACTTTATTTTAGCAATTCTTGGTGTCATGGGATTAGCAGTTTGTGTTAATTTAATAGAACTTGCTTGTTCGGCTGGTTTACCACTTATGTATACACAAATATTAGCACTTAATAATCCAACAACTATTCAATCTATTTTATATGTGTCACTTTATATTATAGCTTTCTTAATAGATGATATAGTTGTGTTTACAGTAGCAATGATAACATTACAATTAACAGGTATTTCTACTAAATATACAAAATATTCCCATCTAATAGGTGGTATTATTATGCTTATAATAGGTATACTTATGATTTTTAAGCCTAGTTGGTTGATGTTTAATTTTTAAGACACGTTTGTGTCTTTTTTTGTCAAAAAATAAAGTTAAATTAATATAATGAAATAGGAGGTATGTAATGAATTTATTTAAAAATAAGTTTTTTAAAAACTATGGCTTTTCTTTAATAATTCTTATTTCAGTAATACTTGGTAGTTTAGTGGGAATTATCTTTAAAGAAGATGCTAGTGTTTTAAAACCATTTGGTGATGTATTTTTAAATTTAATGTTTACAATTGTAGTCCCACTTGTCTTTTTTACAGTTACTAGTAGTATTGCAAAAATGTTAGATTTAAAACGTCTTGGTAAAATTATGGGTTATTCTTTATTAGTGTTTATTGTAACCTGTGTGATAGCTGCTTTATTTATGTTAATTAGTGTTAAAATAGTATCACCTTTAGATGGTAGTAGTGTTTTAATAGATACGAGTGAGGTAACAGAATCTCTTAGTATTGGGGATCGTATAGTAGAGGCAATTACAGTAAATGATTTTAGTGATATATTGTCACGTAGTCATATGTTACCATTGATATTATTTTCTATAATAGTAGGTATAAGTATTTGTCTGCTTAAAGAAAAGGGTCAAAAATTAACAGAAATTCTTGAACTTGGATCACAAGCAATGATGAAAGCTGTTAAAATTGTTATGTATTATGCCCCAATTGGTTTATTTGGCTATTTTGCTAATTTAATTGGTACATTTGGTACCAATCTAATAGAGGGGTATATTAAAAGTTTAATTATTTATATAATTGTTGGATTTTTATATTATATAATTTTCTATACTATTTATGCTTATATAGCCGGTGGCAATTTAGGTGTAAAAAGATTTTATAAGAATATTTTAAATCCAACAGCGGTAGCTTTAGCTACACAATCCAGTTTAGCAACTCTTCCTACTAATTTAGATAGTGCTAAAAAGATTGGAATTCCAAAAGATGTAAGAGAAGTTAGTATGAGTATAGGAACAAGTATGAATATGCATGGTAGTGTTATGAGTGCTATATTAAAAATATCTTTCTTGTTTGCTGTATTTGGTCGTGATTTTTCAGGAATCGATACTTATTTAGTAGCGATCTTAATTGCGGTATTATCTGGTGTAGTAATGAGTGGTATTCCTGCTGGTGGATTAATTGGTGAAATGTTAATAGTAAGTATGTATTCTTTCCCAGCTGGTGCTTTTGCTATTATATCTACTATTGGTATTATAATCGATGCTCCTGCTACTGCAATTAACGTTGTAGGTAATCCAGCTAGTTCTATGTTAATTTCTCGATTAGTAGAGGGTAAAAACTGGTTAAAAAGGAAATTTGACTAACTAATTTGATGAAGTAAAGTAAATGTTGGAAAATGTAAGAGAAAATACAAGTTATATAATTAATTT
>CANTWP010000107.1 GCA_947853245.1 uncultured Bacilli bacterium
ATCCTTAGTCCAAATAATAAAAGGAACTTTACGATTCAATTCATATTCATAATAATCAACTTCATGATAATCTGGATCATCTTTATCTAACATTTTTCCTGTTATTGGATCATAATTATAAAAATACTCATATTCACTCTTCTTTATTTTAGCATCATGATCTCCATAAATAACAATAACTGTATTATCAAGTAATCCTTCTTCATCCATTTGTTGAATAAACTCACCTATTGCTTCATCAGCGTAGTGTACAGATTTAAAATAATTACCTAGAGTCTTACCCTCTAAATAAGGATACGTTTTAGTTATTGGTCTATTAGTAATAGGACTTGTAGTCTTAACTTCATAATCAACACTATAATCACTATAAGGATCAATATAAGAAAATGGTGTATGATTAGTAAGCATTATTAAAACACCATAATAATTATCATAAGTTTCATTAATTTCTTTAATTTTAGGTACTGATTGTTTAAAAAATGATTTATCAGATAAACCTAAACCAATGGTTTCATCTATTTCATAATCTTTTGTATAATAGAAAAAATTATCATATCCTAATTGTTCATGCATTATATTACGATTCCAAAATGTTCCATTATTACCATGCATACTAAAAGTATAATAATTTTGTTCTTTTAAAAGTTTGGGTAAAGTTACATATTCTCGATTCCAATAATTAATAAATACTGTACCACTTACAGCAGGCATTAAAGATGTATTAAAAGTAAACTCTGTATCACTACTAGTTCCAACACTTTCTTGAGAATAAAAATTTGAAAAAGAAATACCTTCTTGAGCTAATTTATTCAAATTAGGCGTTAACTCTTTACCATTAAAACTTAAATCCATAGTAAATTGTTGAATACTTTCCGCATGAATTACTAAAACATTTTTGCCTTTAAATAAATCGGTATATGCGTTAGAGTTATTATTGGTATTACTACTACCATAATACTCTCTAAATACTTTTAAACTACTATCATAACCAAAAAAGTTGGTTACTTTAAAAATAGAATTATAAATTAAATCACTAACTTGATATGTATATATACCAAACTTCATAACAATATATTCACGGTTCCATTGTTTTGTTATTCTACCAATATCAGTAGGTGTTAAAGTTAACATAAAAAGAATTACTACTACCAATCCACCTATAAAAGTTTGTTTAACTCTCTTACTGCCAAAATTTTTAGAAGCAATACCATTATAATAAGATTGTTTATTTAAATTTAAATGAACAAAGATAATTGCAAATATTTGCCATATATAATAAAAATCATTTAATTCCATAACATTCTGTGTAACAGCATCACCTACTCCAAATAATTGAAGTGATGTCGCTAGAAGCGAAACAGAAACATAAGATAAATAGTTATTATAATATACTGAATTTATTATACATATTATTGTAAAAGCAATAGAAATAATTAAATAGTATTTAAACTGATTTTTTGGTTTAAAAAAATAACCAAATGAACCAATTAATATACAAAGAGCTAAATCAGCTAATATAGGCTTAATTTCAAAATAATTACCAACTGTAGAAAAGCGTAACATACAAGCATTAATCACAGACATTATTACAAACGATAAAAATAATATATTTTTCTTTATATACATTGAATAATTATAATGCCATATTTTATTAAAAAAAGTTTTAACCTTTTTCAAATTAACACCTCATTTGCTTTAAGTAGTATATCATTTTTTCTTATTTTTTTCAAATTTTAAAAAGATGCGAATAATCGCATCTCAAAAAGGAGCTCATTACCATCAAAGTTCATACTTCTTAGTTCCAATCTAAACTAATATCGGTACAAATGAGCCTATGTTCACATATATAGGTAATAATATATATGCTCTATTAATATGTCTAAATTAATCCTCTTTATTCGTATTTTCCTCTAAACTCATTTCAATCTTATAATTACTAGCATTAACAGCCATACCAAATATTAAAATATAAGATAAAATATAAATCCAAATCATCATTACAATAATATTAGTTAAACTACCATAAAATAAATCATAATGAGTAAAATTAGTTACATAAAATGAATAAATCATAGTTGCTAAGCTCCAAAGAACAGTCGTAAATGCTGCTCCTTTATTAGTATACATACTAGGTATTTTAGAGTCTGGTGCTATAGTATAAACTAATTTTATTAAGAAAAATATAAATAATAACGAACACGGCCATTTTAATAATATAAATAATTCATATAAAGCTGGACTAACTGCAGATAATATTTTTAATTCTAAAATCCAATTAACAATATTATTACCAAATGCTATTACAACAAGATTGAAAATTATTAATAAAATCAGAATTACAATTAAAATAAGAGCCTTTAATCTTCTTATAAAATAATTAGAATGTTTTATACCATACATTGTATTAGATGCTACTATAATAGAATGTGTACCATTAGATGCTAAAAAGAATACTACTATCATAGATATTCCAATTGTTGCACTTAACCCTTCGCCATTGATTATAGGTAACAATATATCACTTACAGCACTAGGAAGTACTCCTTGCATAGTATCGATCAATGCATTTAAAGGTACTCTAAATAAAGTAGCAACATATGCAATAAGTGTAATAATGGGAATAATCGAAAGTACCATAAAAAAAGCTAAATGCGCTGGTAAAATCTTCATTTCTGGTTCGTTTATCAAATTAAATAAATGCTTAATTTCTTGTTTCAACCTATTCACTTTTATTCTCCTTTTAGAAATTAAAGAAGAGCCTTAATAATCTAGCTCCTCTTTATGTTCTCTCATATCAGTCGTCGCTTCATTAATAGCATCATCTACTGTTTTAATAGCATCAGTTATCATACTATATCCTAAAGCTGCTCCAAAGCCATGTGTAAGTAATTTAAACTCTTTAGTTAATTTTTTAGTATAAGATACAACTTGTTTTTCCTCGTATCCTACCATATAAATTAAGAATTCATTACCATTAGTTCTAATAATTTCTGTATTAGGAAGCTGAGTGTTAATTAATATATTTGCTGCCTCCCCAATAATTTTATCACCCTCAGAATGACCATAATTATCATTAATATAAGCAATATTATTTAAATCAACTATAATTACTGTTTGAGGATATACACCTGTAGTATCCCATTTTTCAATATTATCATTTAAATAATTTCTATTTTTAAGAGAAGTCAACATATCTATATATTTTATTTTATCTTCTTTAGATAAATTAGTTTTAACTTTTTGTTTATTTCTTGGTCTAGTAGACTTAACACCAAAGAAAACACAAACTCCTGCAAATAAAACACCTATAATGGATAAAATAATAGTTCTAGTAGAAATTTTAATATCTCTAATTTCTAAGACCTCTAAATATCCTGATTCATAATCATGATTATTTGAGAAGAAAGATAAATAGAAATTTAATAATTTAGCAAACACTTGATTATCACTAATACTACGAATTGTAAATCTATAATCATTTGGTAACTTTGTTACATAGTTAATTCTAAAATCTTTTAAATTTTTTGAAGAATAATAATTATATGTTTCTAAATCAACTACTATAATAGAATTATCTTTAATTTCTGATAACATCTTCTTTACATCTTTATAACCTTTAGTTTTGACACCCTTATTAGAAAGATAAGAATCAATATAACTGGAGCTTACTGTATAAACTTCTTTATCTTTTAAAGATGTCAAAGAGTGAATATTATAATCACTAGCTGGTTTAGTTAAAACTACTATATTTTCATCATATACTGATAACGAATCGATCACATCCATTTGGAATACATTATAAACTGTATTATTAAAGAACACATCTATATTATTAGCATTAAAGTCTTTAATTAAAGCATCAATACTAGCATATTTCTTGTAGTCTATTTCGATATTAGCAAAATCTGTAAATGAAGAAATAAGAGCATGATTTATTCCTAAAAATTTACCATCATATAATGTATCATAAGGTCTATTATCAACAAAACCATAAACATATCTTTTACTTTTAAATTCTACTTTTTGTTTGTCATCAGCACCAGAAAATTCAAAATATCCATTAAAAAACTGTGTTTTATAAGAATTATCATAATATTCTTTATTCCATTTTTTATAATACTTACCTATAATATCATTTAATTTATCAATAGAACCTAACTGTAATACATAGTAATCTTTCATTTCTGAAATATTATAAGAAATAGTAAGAGCTTCATTTTTTAAAATATCATCTAAATAAGCAGTTTTAGGAACAATTACACCATCTAATTTTTTATCATCAATACCATTCAATAAATCAAAGATCATATCGTCATAATTTTCATATGACTTTAATAATAAATTAGAATTGGTATTTAAGTATTCATTAACTTGGCCAAGCTTTGAACTAAGTACACCTACAGTTAAAGATCCTATTTCATCAATATTAGCGTATATACGATTATTCTTAGTAACTAAAACATAATTATCTTCATAAATTTTAATATCTTTATTACCAACAGAATCTACCACTTTAAAAGCATAATCACTCTTAATACTTGAATTAGAACTATATGCTACTTTATTAAAGGATAATTTAGTATTTTTCTCTAAATCATTTAAAAAGTCAAAGAAAATTCCTTCACCATTATAAGAAACAATAGGAACTTCATTTACAATTGACAAATCTATAACTTTATTTTTATTGTTTTCAATCCATTGTCTTTCAATTAATGTCAAAGTGGTATTTCTATCTTGTTTAAAAAAGACAAAATAAACGACCAAACCTATTATTATTGCAAGAACAATTGATAAAATAGTAATTAATATTTTTTTATTCTTCATCTGTTACTTCACCTTTATTTATTGTCCAACTAATAGCTGTTTTATTCTTACTTTTATATCCTATCATTGGATACTGTTCACTTTCTTCTATACTAGTTACATATATAGTTACATCATAATATCCAAGTTCAGTTTCGCTAAAACTATCAATGATATTATCTCCAATTCTCTGTGCACTAGTAACACCTGTATCTTTAGAAACTTCAATAAAGAACTTCATAATTCTTCCTTGTAAAATATAAGAAAAATTTTTGCATTCTGTATTCTCTAAAGTATTATTTTTGATTTCTTCAATCTTTTCATTACTTATTGCATAATTTTCTATACCATCTAAACGATTACCATATACACCATTACCACTTGGATTAAAAATTATTTTAAGAGCTACTGCAACTACAGCAATAAATAAAACAGCGACTAAGCTTCCTACAATCCACATAGATTTCTTTTTCATAAATTCACTCCATCCATAAATAATTATACTATATATTATATTTTTTTTCAAACTAGATTAAAAAATAATGAAAAAAATGACACAAGCTTGTGCCATTATTTTGATTCTTCTAATTTTTTTAGGACATCCTTAGTAACATCAATGGCTTTGTCACGTGCTGATGAAGCCAAAGACTCTAAAACGGGAGTTCCCTTTTCTTTAGCATATTCAACTAATTCATTAGCTTTTGCTCCTATTTCTGATGCTTTCTTTTTAGCAATCTTTAAAACTTTTTCTTTATCTAAATCAGCTAATTCTAATTTAATTTCTTCTACCTTGTTTTCGATATACTCTTTAACTTCATCAATGTCAATATCTTTAGCCCTACGAATTAATTCATCGTATTTTTCTTTTAATTCTTTTCGAAGTTCTTTACCAGACTTTGGTGCAAATAGCATACCAATTCCTGCCCCTATTAAAGCCCCTGTTAAAAACTTTCCAAAACCATTTTTCTTTTCCATATTATTCTTCCTCCTTTTTTTTACTTTTCTTCTTAAAAATTTTATTAATACTACTAGATACAACTCCAACCATCTTATCGGTTACCATATTGATAACATCTGCGCTACGATCTACTATACTAAATACTCCATTCAATTTACTCATTTTAGCATTGACATCTTCAATAGTCAAATCAATTTTCTTTAAAGTATCAAAAGCCTTAATCATAAAAATTATTAATACTACTATTAGTATAATCAATAAAATATATATTATTACAGGTAATGTTTGTGCAAGTGCTTCCATTATTCATCCTCCTTATCATACATGGAATCTATCAAGTGAAATAAATCACTTTCCGTCAAAGTATCATCTAATGGATCTCTAAAATCCTGATTAGTGTCTTTATCATCTTCTTCTGTTAATAAGAAATCATCTAATGCAATTGGTTCTAAAGTTTGAGAATTATCTTCATCTAATAATGTCTTAGTTTTTCTACTACTTTCAGTAACATGATAATCCGGATCCATCAAATCTTCTAGCATTACATCATTATGATATTTTCTTTGCATTCTAGAACCGATAACTTCATCATTTGACCCTCTATCATCAGAAACTAAAGAAGTCTCTAATTCATCTTCGAGTGTACCATAAGCTTTTTTTCTAACTTCATCTATAGTAATGCTTTCTTTATCATAATAAGTAACCTTAGGAGTAGATCTCTTAGGGGTAATATCTTCTTTATGGTAATTTTTATCAAGTACTCCATATACTGGTGAAATAACTGGGCTTAATTTAAAGACTTTTTTCTCAGTAGTTTCTGTCTTCTTAGTATAGTACTTTTCTTCTACCACCGTTTTCTCTTCTTTAATCTTAGGCTTTTCTAAAGTAGCAAAATCTTGATCATCAAAGAAAATAGGCATAGGTTTCTCTGGTGCTTTTACTGGAGCTGGCTCCTCTACAATATCATCTTTATCTACTTTTTCTTCTGGTTCCACCTTAATTTCTGATGATTTTACAGGTTCATCAACTTCTTCGGTAAACATATTCTTTACTCTATCTAAAATTCCCATTTTCTCACCTTTCTATTCATTAATTTCTTCGAATTCATCAATATATTCTAAGAAATTGTTACTTTCATCTTTTTTTTCAAAAACTGTATAAGATTCTTCCTTATTTGTAAAGTACTCTTCATCTAACATTAACTTTATAACATCATTATTAAATTTAACAGTAGAAAGCATATATGATGAATTTAATATAACCTCATTTAAGTCAGTTTGAGTTACCAATGCCTGAATACGAGCATAATTATACACAAAATTAACTAAATATTTGTCATCATTTGTCTTTTTTATTTTCAAATAACCATTTTTGTCATTAATAACAAATTCACGTGAATAATATAAACTTGGATCATAAGCATACACAGGTTCTGTTCCATTATAATAGCTTACAGCATCAATATATAAATAATAGTAGTTGCCATTAGAATAAAGTTTCTCATTAAAATCTACTGTATCAATATAATTAACACCACGAGGAATATAATATTTATAACCTTTACCAACTTGATTATAAAGGGTATTATCTTTTGAAAGTACAACATCAACTATAGTATCAATACTACTTGTATCAATTCTAACGATAGTACATCCAGTTGCCATTAAAATTATAAATAATAGACCTAAGTATTTGATGTATTTCTTCATGATTCACCTACTCAACTAAAATTATACCAAAAATAATTAAAAAATAATATATTTTTATTATAAAAACACTTCTTTTGTAAACTTTTTGTCTATTTAATTACTTTAATATAATAAATAACTTGTCCTTTACTACTAAATTTTTCTTCATATTCTGTCATAATATTGTCACTAGCATCTTGATGTAAATCTAAAGAAAGCTCTTCAATTCTATAATTATAATTAGTTAAAGATATAACTGAATACTCAAATAGTTTGCGATTATCAGTTTTAAATTCAATATCTTTTTTATCGATAAAAATATGATCATAACGCTTTAAAAATTCTTCACTAGTAAGTCTTCTTTTAGCGTGTCTATCTTTAGGCCAAGGATCTGAAAAATTTAAATAAATCCTTGAAATTTCATGTTCAAAAACTTCAGTAATATCTTTAGCATCCATTCTGATAAAGCGAAGATTTGGTATTTCTATATCGCCTATTTTTTCTAAAGCCCTTACTAAAACGCTATCATACTTTTCAATACCAATAAAATTAATATTAGGATTTTTTTTAGCTTGTTCAATAATAAAATTGCCTTTACCTGTACCAATTTCTAAATAAATGGGATTATCATTAGCAAATATTTTATAAAAACTACCCGTCTTTTCTAAATAATCTAAAATTATATAGTCAGAACTATCTATTTTCTCTTTAGCATAAGGAACATTTCTTAATCTCATAATCCACCTCTAGTACTAGTATTATATCACAAATTATAGTGCAATCGCATATAGTAATTTAGAAAAGGAGTGTTTTATGAAAAAAGATAGAGATTGTAACTGCAATGCTGGTATGGCCCCTTACCCTATATATCCTGCTTATATGCCAGGAATGTCTATGCCAATGATGCCTACTCCAGGCATGATGCCAAATGCTGGAATGATGCCCAATACCGGGATGATACCAAATAATAATATGATGATGCAACCAAATATGGGAACTACTAATCCAGGGACAAATTATCCACAAAGTAATGGAACTATTGAACAACAAATTTATAATTTAAGTAATCAAATCAGTTCTCTTGAACGAAGAGTTTCTAATTTAGAAGGATTAATAGGTAATAGTGGAACTCAATATAATACATCTAATTACCAAGTTATGTAAAAAAATACTTCCTAGGAAGTATTTTTTATTTTAAATTTTCTTCCATAAGTTCTTTTACCTTATTATAAAGTAAGTTATTAGCTTGTTCTAGATCTAAATACGTCACTTTAAAAGGCTTGCCAAAACGAATAGTCAAGTTTTTACTGTGGAAAACATAATCACCTGTAATACCAAAAGGAACAAGATACGCATCAGACTTTTTAGCCATGCTTACGGCCCCAAACTTAAACGGTAATAAGAACTCTTTTGTTTTATTACGAGTTCCTTCTGGGAACAAACCAATTGCGCCACCATCTTTTAATACCGCTAAAGCGAGATTAGTCGCTTTAGGATCTTTATTTTTACGATCAACAGAAATGCAACCAGAACTCTTAAAAAACCACGCCACTTTTTTATCGTCAAAATATTCTTTTTTAGCCATATAATGAATACCACGCTTAGTAGACATTATCGTTAAACATTGATCATATAAATGCTTATGATTTCCTACTATTAAAATAGGTCCTTCCTTAGGAATATTTTCCTTACCTATTACAGTTGGTTTATAATACCATTTAAAAATCGGGCCTAAAATTGCTTTACAAAAATAGTAAAACCATGAAAGTTTTTTATTCATCATCTTCCCCTTCATCACTTTGCAATTTTCTAAAATCAACTTTACCTAACTTAGTTTTAGGTAAACTCTTACGATATACAAATTTATATGGAACCATATATTTAGCTAGATTCTTTTTACAATACTCTTTAATTTCATTTTTAATAAATAGTCCATGGAAGTCATCTTTTAATACAATAAAAGCTTTAGCAACCTCTTGTTTATAAGGATGAGGCATACCAACTACTGTACATTGTAAAACAGCAGGATGTGTTTCAATTACTTCTTCTATATGGGAAGGATATACATTATAGCCACTAGTAATAATCATTCTTTTAATTCGACCTTTATAAAAGATAAAACCATCTTGATCCATATAGCCTAGATCACCAGTATGTAACCAAATATGACCATCATCATGAATTTGCAAAGCATCATTAGTTTCTGATTCATTATTTAAATATCCCATCATCAAAGCCTTAGTATGAATACATATTTCTCCAACTTCATTAAATGGTACAATCTTTCTAGTAGCAGGATCAATTATTTTGACATAATTACCCGCCAAAGGAATTCCTACTGAACCACTTTTATGAACCCTATCAGCTGCTAAAGTAACAGCCGCTAAACCTTCCGATAAACCATAACCTTGTGTAATCTTAGCATTAGAATGATGTTCTTTTAAATAATCATTAATTTTCTCTTCTAAAGTTGGTGGTAATATATCACCACCACTTACTACATACTTTAAAAAAGATAGATCTAAATCCTTTTCGTTATTACAGTTCATAAGAGCTTCAAACAAAGTTGGAACACCTAAAACACAAGTTGGTCTAGTCTTTTTAAATAATATATCAAATTTCTTAGCGTTAAACTGCGGAATAAGAATGGTATAACAGCCGAGTGCTAAAGGAGTATGCATAAGTACACTTAATCCAAAACCATGAAAGTTAGGTAAAATAGCTAAACAGCAATCTCCTGCTTGTAAATACTTTAAAGTTATATCCTCTTGAATAGCAGACATTACAAAAGCTCTATTTTGAATAACGACATTCTTAGGATTACCACTAGTACCGCCACTACTTAAAATGACTGCTGGAGTATTTTTACTCATCTTAGAAAACTCTTTATCTTTAACTAGATATGATAATCTTTTAAACTTCTTCCAAGATATATATTCATCTGTTAAAGGATGATGCTCAAATTTTTTAATTTGACTAATTCGATAAGCTGTAGCCATAAATATATTCATAGAATCTGCTGCTGATACAAAAATAATCTTTTTTACTTCTGTATTCCTAATAATACTTTTAACTTTTTCATAAAAAGAATCAAACATAATTAAATAAATGCTTTTAGTACTTATCATCTTTTCTTTAATTTCTTCTTCTGCCGACAATGGATGTACCATACTTGCTATAGCTCCTAATTTATTTAGAGCATATAAACTAATTAGTGCTTCGGGAACATTAGGTAAACAAATAGAAACAATGTCACCCTTTTTTACACCTAATTTTCGAAAAGATAAAGCAGCTTGATCTATTTGTTTAATAAATTTAGTATATGTAACTTTCCTTTCAAAATATTGATAAGCTGTATTATTAGGATACTCCTTATAACTATTATAAACTTGATCATACATACTAATATTAGGTATATCAAAATTTAATTCTTCATCAGTATAATATTTTGCCCAAGGAGTTGGTATTTTCTTTTTTATTCTTAAAATATCAAATATAGCCATTACTTATCACCTTTCTTTAATTTGTCTATTTTAGTCTGTAACATTTTATTTTGTAAAACTAAATCTTTATCATCTACATAAAAAGGTTTACCAAATTTTATAGTTAAATTTCTAGAAAAAATATGATAATTACCTGTAATAGCAAAAGGAACAATCGGTGTACTAGTAACACTAGCCATTTTTACTGCTCCAATTTTAAATGGTAAAAACTCACCTTTTTTCTTTTCAATTGTTCCTTCTGGAAATATACCAATAACATTATCACTATTTAAATATTCTATAGCGGTTGTTAAGGCATTAGGATCTTTAGTACGCCTATTAACTGGTATTAGCCCTAAATTAGCAAAAATTATTTTTTTAGGGCCTCTCCATAATTCATCCTTTGCTAAAAAGTGAATTTCTCTTTTGGTAGAACTAACAAGTAATAGACAATCAAAAATACTAGTATGATTACCTGCTAATACCAGTCTACCATTTTCTGTTATGTTTTCTTTTCCAACTATTTTAGGATGAAAAACTAACATAGTAAAGCCTTTTACTAAAGGTCTAATTATTTTATAAAAAATAACATCATTCTTGTCTTTACGCATTATTACCTCTCTATTTTTAAAAACATTACTATTTCATTATACTATTTATGTCATAATTTGTAAAATATCCAATTTAAAAAGGTAAATGAATTTAATCATTTACCAATTAACTATTCAAAAGGCTTTTATTAATTGTAATTGTTGGTCTAACACCACGCCAACCGTCTTGTTTATAATTATCAGTTGTTGGAATCAATTTACCATCCGCAATTGCCCAACCACCCCCAATATCAGAAGCAGTAGATGTCCAATAACCAGGATAAATTCCACCATTTATATTTACATATAGCCAACTATAATCAGTTAATGATGTTGTTGTAACAGTACTAGAATTGATTATTTTTAATACATCATATACAGAAATTACACTTTTCTGTAAAGATGAGTTCCAATCCTGAGTTTGATAATCTAAAGAAAAATCTATAGACCAAAATTCTATATTTTCATCAATATTATGATCTAACAATAAATTAACAGTTGTTGATGTTTCTAGATAAGCATACCATTTTAAACATCCAGCTACATTATATGAAACACTATTTCCGTTTACATAATCATTACACTTTTGCATTGTTGTCGGATTAAAAAAAACTACTGTTCCATTGGGATAATTTCTAATTTCTTGCTCTAATATTGTTACTCCTGTAGCAATATCATATTGAAACTGAAATTCATCAACTATCAAAGTTGCTTTAATTACTTTAGAGTTAGCTATCTCAACAGTTCCGGAAGTTGGGTTTGTTCCTTCCATCGCCACCTCAAAGGCTTCAACTGCATAAATACCATCTGTTGTATTAACACCACTGGCCATATCACTAACGAGTTTTAAATCAAGGGCTTTAATATAATTTCTAGCAGACTCTGTAGCCGCTTTTTGTTTACTAACATTTATAACATTACCAATCGAACTATATCCAATTAAAGCAATTATACTTAACACTACTATAACCGCTAATAACTCTATAAGAGTAAAACCTTTATTTTTTAATTTATTAATTATTTCATTCTTTATAAACATATTAACTCCTTATATTAGAAACGACCACCGCCGCCTCCACCACCGCCGAAGCCACCACCTCCGGAAAAGCCACCGCCAAAGCCACCGCCTGATGAACTTGAAGAACTAGATATATCTGACATTTCTTGACGACTCTTTTCAGAATAAGCCGCTGATACCGAAGATGTAATAGATTGATTAACAATATTATTAATTATAAATACTCTATGCATATAATCTAAATCAAATGGCAAATTGGATACATTATCAGTAGCAAAATCTTTAATTCTAATTTCCATATCTTTAGCAAGTTGTTTAGCACAACCCAAAGGTAATGCATATACTAAATACTTCTCCCAAAGTTCTACTTCAGGCAGTTTTCTTTTGTCCATATTACTAAAATCTTTTAAAAATCTTTTTAGACCAAGCCATCTTCGATAGTCTTCATTACCCTTGATAGTTCTTTTTGTACTAGAAGCAAAGTAAATTAAAGCAAATATTGCCACTAAAATCACTAAAATATCTAATAATACAAAGCTTTGATAAGGATTAAAACCAGTTATTATTGCTACTATAAAACCTAAAATACAATATAAAATATATAGTGTCTTACGACCTTTATTATGCTCAAAGAAATTTTCATTTTCTCCCGCTTCAATAGTTAAATTTTTCCATTTACTAAAACCTGAAATAAAACTTTGATAATTTCGTTTAGCCTTTTTTTGAATTTCATCTAAGGTGACAGGTTTACCACCTAACAAAAAATCGATCAATTGTTTTTCTTGATTATTAAGTTCCTTACCTTCTATATGTGGTGTTAAAAGATAAGTTTTTTTATTACCTTTACCAATAGATTGTTCTTCATAAGTTACAACTTTCTTATAAATTAGATTCATAAGACAAGCCGATAAATCGTTATTACTAACAGACTTATTAAATAGATAACCAACTATCTCTGGCCCGTAATTAGCAGGAAAATCACGATAATAATCACCCTTGAATTTTGCCTCGTATTCTTTATCATATTTATTATAAAAACTACGAATTAATAATACTAATCCAACTAACCAAGCACTTAATAGAAAGGTATAAATCGTTTTAATCAGTTGTTCACGTTCAATAATTTTTTTATAAACAATATCTAAACGTCCTAACAATAATGTTTTAACTTCGGTTTCTGGTAAATAATTGATAGCTTCTAAAGCATCATTATAATTACTACGATTAGGGGTTTGTTCCGCTAATTCAACCGCAAAAATTGCTTGTTCTGTTAAAAGCTTTAACATTTCTTCACGCTCAGCATTGGCTTCATCAGCACGTTTAGTCTCGACTTCAATAATTTTATTTAAGGCTTCCACTTTACTAAACTTCTTAGAATTACTAAGGATATTTTTATCAAAAGCAAATCTAACATCAATTGCTGTATTAGCCGGTATATTAGAAGCTGTCACTTTGATAGTTTCTTTATCTTCAATCAAAATATTGCCAGTTAAAGGTCCATGAGCCCAAGCACGTAAAAGCTCTTTATTACCCGGAATATGAATATGCATTTCTAATTTGTTTACATACTCAGTTAATTCATCAAATAAATTCATATAAACTTCCGCAATATCTTCATGAACCACACCTGAATCTTTAACTAAATATTCGATATAAAAGCCTCGTTCTTTACCATTACTAGGATTATAAATACGGTATCTATAACCAAATTCTTGATCATAAATTACATATTTACCATAATCACCAACCGAAACATCATAGCCAAATGATCTATTAAACTCATTTCCACTATTAAAAATAACATCAAAACCACTATTATGATCAACTGCAATATCTTTAATGCTTATTAATTCAATATCATTAGCGTTATAAATATCGCTACCATAAAAAGAATTAAGTGTACCATCAAATGAGTAAATTCTATTATTACTATAATTAATAATACGATCAAAACCATTAAATTCACCATTTAAAATAATTAATTCCTTAACGTGCATATCACCATTTTCTTTTACAGTTGCATCAATATAAAAAGAGGTGATTCCTTCTTGATATGCTAATACACCACTAGGAATAATCAAAATTAAGAATAATACTATACTAAAATATAACTTTTTCATTCTTCCTCCTAAAAAAGTCTACTTTTGTAGACTTTAAAATTGTACTTTTGGTGTTTCTTTTTCCGCAGCGCTTGCTTCAAAGAAAGGTTCTGATTTAAATCCAAACATAGACGCTACAATATTTGATGGAAACACTTCAAGCTTATTTTTATATTTTAAAACTGTATCATTATAAAATTGTCTAGCAAAAGATATTTTATCTTCTGTATCTTTTAAATTTGCTTGTAAATCCATAAAATTTGTATTAGCTTTTAATTCTGGATAAGCTTCTGTTAATGCAAATAATCTACTTAATGCACCAGTTAATTCGTTATTAGCAGCCATTTCTTCAGTCGCATTAGTAGCACTTACTGCCTTATTTCGAGCACTAATTACAGCTTCTAATGTATCCTTTTCATGTTTAGTATATCCTTTTACTGTTTCTACTAAATTTGGTATTAAATCAGCACGTCTTTTTAAATGTACGTCGATTTGTGACCATTGATCCTTTACACTATTTCTAAGTTGAACTAAAGAATTATAAGTACCCGCAAACCAAAGAGCGATTAATACAATAATAACTAATAAAATAATCCATCCCATATTATTTCCTCCATTCTAGTATTTATTATACAATATATTTTATTTTTTTAAAATATTTTTACATATTTTTTTTAACTTTGTACAAAATAATTTTGAAAGGGTGATACTATGAATTTAGATATTCGTGCACACATTAAAAAAAATTTTAAAGATTCTTCTATAGATGATATTAGAAATTCTATTGAAGCATCCATTAAAGAACAAGATGAAATAACATTACCTGGCATGGGTGTTTTATTTGAAATATTATGGCAAAATAATAATAATCAGGATGATTTACTAGAATGTATTAAAAAAGGATTAGAGAAATAATATTAAAAATCATTATTAAATTTAGTATTTCATTAAAAAAATAATGTTTGTCAAAATAACAAACATTATTTTTATTTTAGTTTTTCTAACTTATTGGCAACCAGCTGATACTTATCAAAACGTTTTTCAACCTTACCACTAAATTTGACAACTGTTTTAGTTTCTATATCATTATATTGATCATAAATTTTTGGAAATAATACTACATCTAAATTAGATATTTCATCACTTACAGTTAAAAAACACATTTTGGTATTACTTTTAGTATTTATTTCTTTAATATTATCTATATACGCAATAACTTCTATTTCTCTATTAAAATATAAAGCTACATCACTTATTTCTACCGTATTTGGATATCTCTTTTTATATTCTGTGACAGGATGATTACTTAAATAAAAACCAAAGATATCTAATTCCATTTGCATTATTTCTACTTTAGAATATTCTTCTACTTCTTGAATAACAGGTTTTAAAGATTCATCATCTTCTAAGAATTCTCCTAATTCACTATAATTAATAATAATATCCAAGTTATCTATAAGTGTCTTTTTATTATAGCCAAAGTCATCAAAACAACCTGCTAGAATTAAACACTCGAGCGTCTTTTTTGTAACACTTTTGCCATAACATCTTTTAGCAAAATCAAATATATCTTTAAAATCTTGCTTATTTCGTTCTTCTATAATCATGTTTGTTGCATTAATTCCTACATTTTTAATACATGTAAGTGGGAATAAAATACTATTATTATAAATAGTATAATTATTTAAACTATGATTAATATTAGGCTTTAAAATCGTTATACCGCTTGCTTTACATTCATAAATATATTCTTTAGTTTTAATCTCACTACCAATATTAGAAGTAAGTAAACTCTTCATAAATAAAAATGGATAATGAGCTTTTAGATAAGCCATACGATAAGAAATCATAGAATACGCAACCGAATGTGCACGGTTAAAACCATAAGAAGCAAATTTAAGTATTAAATTATATACTTTCGTAGCAGTTTCTAAACTATATCCATTAGCAACACTTCTACTTATAAACTTCTCTTTTTCATCTAAAAGAACACTTTCTTTTTTCTTACTCATAGCACGTCTTAAAACATCAGCTTCACCTAATGAATAGCCCGCAAGTATATTAGCTATTTGCATAATTTGTTCTTGATAAACAATAATACCATAAGTAGGTTTTAATATATCCTCTAACGAAGGATCTAAATAATCTATTTTTTCTTTACCATGTTTTCTTTTAATATAAGAATCTATATTATTCATAGGTCCCGGACGAAAAAGCGCTAAAGCCGCAATAACATCTTCCATCGAAGTAGGCTTAAACTTTCTTAAGAAATTAAGCATACCACTTGATTCAAATTGAAATATACCACTAGTATTTGCCGTTGTAAATACACTAAGGGCTTTCGGATCGTTATCTGGGATATCATCAAATTTAATTCCCGCCTCATCAATAATGTCTTTTATAAGAGTTAAATTACGAAGTGCTAAAAAATCCATCTTTAAAAGACCAATCTCCTCTAAATATTCCATCGAATAACCAGTTGTATAAAAATCATTATGTCCTTTATCTAATGGAATAATCGTATCTAAATCATGCTTACTCATAACTATTCCCGCAGCATGAATACTAGTATGTCTTTTTAACCCCTCTATTTTACTTGCTATTTTATAAACTCTCTTCAAATCATCATTTATTTCTAAGTAATCCCGTAACCTAGCATTCTCTTTATAATTATCTTTTAAATTAAGTGACGAACTAATATAAGAACATACACGATCGATCATCTGTAAAGAAACATTCATTGTTCTACCAACATCCCTAATCGCCTGTTTAGCACCTAATGTTCCAAAAGTAATTATTGGTGCTACTTTTTTAACACCATATTTTTTAATACAATAATTAACTACTTCTTCTCTCCTAGTATACTCAAAATCAATATCTATATCTGGCATAGTTACACGCTCTGGATTTAAAAAACGTTCAAACAACAATTTATGTTTAATTGGATCAATAGTTGTAATATTTAAAACATACGATACTAAAGAACCAGCCGCACTTCCTCTACCAGGTCCTACTAAAATATCATATGTTTTACAATAGTTTACATAATCCCAAACTACTAAAAAATAATTACAAAATCCCATTTTTTCAATCACAGACAATTCATATTTTAAGCGTTCTACGTAAACTTTACCAACTGACTGCCCAAAAATTCTTCTTAAACCATCAATACATAGTTTCTTTAGATACTCTGAAGCACTCTTACCATCTGGGCATGGATATTCAGGAAGCAAATCCAACTCCTGAGAAAATACTACATTACAATTGTTAGTAATATAATCATTATTTTTTAAATCTTGGCCATTTATTTTTTGGACCTCTTCTAATGAATTAATATAACAATTATTATTAGTAATTTCTATTTTATCAACGGTCACACCATCTCTAATTGCTAAAACGTATGGCAAATATTCAATATCTTCTTTAGTAAGCGCTAATGTTTCATTAACAAATACTAAATTATCTCCCTCTAATTCTTTCCTTTGCTCTTTATCAGCATAACCCTTAAAAATATCTGTATAAATATCTTCTAAACTTGAATAAATAGATAAACTAGTAAATGGAACAATACAAATTAAACCAATTTTATGACTTTTTAACTCTTTAAGATCAATCTTATTTTCAGATTGTTTAGTGCATAAATAAATTAAATTTGTATAACCTATATTATTTTTACAATAAAGTAAAATTTTATTATCATTTAATTTTATTTCCAAACCAATTATTGGTTTAATACCATTTTTTTTACATAAATGGTAAAAATCCATAACTCCATACATAGTATTATCACAGATACTAAGTGAGGTTAAATGATTTTTTAATCCGTATTCTATCATTCCCTCGATAGTAATAATACTACTAAGTAAAGAATTGTGAGTTTTAACATATAATGGTGTATAGTTCATAATTTAACCTCCCATATTCATTTTACTATATTTTGCAACTTTTTTAAATATTTTAATCATTAATATTTGACTTAATTAAAATATTATGGTAAAGTTATAAAGCATGGGAGAAGTTTATAAAAAAGGAGGATTTACTATGGCTAAGAAGATTACTTCAACAAAACCTTTATTTGGAAATAAAAGATCACATTCTTGTAGAGCTACTAGACATGCTCAAAAACCAAACTTACAAAAAGTAACATTAGATGATGGTCAAACTATTCGTATGACTTCAAGAGAGTTAAGAGCATTAAAAAAAGCAGCTTAAATAAAATATAAAACACTCGAGAATTAATCTCGAGTGTTTTTTTATAATTTGCTTTTTAAAATAACTTTAAGTTTAGAATTAGTTGTTAATAATGTACCATAATCAATACTCTGATAAGAAGCAAAACCATATCCATCAAAGGTACATTCTAAATTAATCATTTTACACAATGTATTTATATCTTTATAAGACCATCCTTTAATATTTGGCATAGAAATATTAGTGCTATTAGTTTTTAATATGATTTTTTCTCCTTCTAAAATAAAGTCACCAATTTCTTTAGATTGAGATATAACACGATCACCATCACCTAATACAACAACATCAATATTTAAATCTTCTAACTTAGCGGTAACATCATCTATATTCTGATTCAAATATGATTTAACTGTATATCCTTTTAAATCACCACTATTATCAGATTCCTCGATATTTAAATATTTAGCAATATTTTTAATAGTTTCTCTCATTACTTTAGATAATACTGTCGAATTAGTTGGTTTCTTCATAGCGGCATAAAAGATTATTTCAGGATTATCTTTTGGAAACATTCCCGCAACTGAATAAACATAATTATTAGCGCCACTACTATATTGATGTGTTTCATTATCAAAATATTGCGCAGTACCTGTTTTTACAATTACATCAATACCATCTACTTTATAACCACGACCTGTAGTACCAGGATCCGTTCCATTAACAACATTACTCATTAATTCTTTCATTTTATTAACCGTTGTTTCAGAAACTACCTGTTCACTCTCTTCTTTTTGATATTCATATACAATTTTGTTAGTTCCTTTATCTACTATTTTTTCAATTACCTTAGGTTTAATATATTTACCATTATTAGCAATAATCGATAATCCTTGTAAATGTTGAACCGGTGTTGTTAAAATACCCTGGCCAAAACCAGCATTAATAACTTCGATTGGATAATTAAAGTTTAAAGAACCAGATTGCTCTCTAGATAATTCTATACCTGTTTTAGTACCAAAACCATACTTAGTTAAACAATTTTTTAATTCTTCTTTGGATAATACATCTTTCATAATGTTTACTACTGCAATATTAGAAGAATATTCAAAACCTTTATCAAATGTTATAGTACCCCAACCCTTAGCATTCCAATCTTTAATAGTTGTCCCATAAATATTATAGGTGCCTGATAGATAAGTTGTATTACCGTTATATTTACCACTTTCTATAGCACACATATAAGTATATATCTTCATAGTTGATCCTGGTTCATAAACAAATGATACTAAAGGATTTTCATAATTAGTGATATTTAATATATTTGGATCAAATGAAGGATAATTACTACTACCTAAAATTTTCCCTGTTTTAGCATCCATTGCAGTTAAAGTTAACCATTCTGGACTTGCTTCTTTGGTTATCTCCGATACAGCAGATTCTAAAAATCTTTGAATGGTAGCATCTATTGTTAAATATATATCACTACCATCAATAGGATCTTCTGTTTCTTCAGGAGTATCTGGTATTTTATAACCATATACATCACGTTGATACATAGTGTAACCATTAGTACCTTGTAATATTTCATTATATTTAGCTTCGATACCCAATTCTCCTACAATACTACCATCATCTTTTCTTTTCGCATATCCAAGTATATAAGAAGCAAAATTACCATTAGGATAATATCTTTTTTGTTCCTCTATAAAACCAATACCTGGTAATTCTAACTCTTCAATAGCTTCTTTGGTAAGCTCTGTAATTCCTCTACCACCAGGTCCTAATTCAACTTGATAAGCTTTTCTCTTAAGTAAAGATAGGATATATTCCTCACTCATTCCAAGAATTGGCGATAATTTTTTAGCTGTCAGTTCTTTATCTACTACGTGTCTAGGTCTAGAACTACTACCAGTACGAGTTTCTGAAAGATATGCTACTACGGTATAAGACGAAACATTCAGAGCTAAAGTATTTCCATTCTTATCAAATATATTTCCCCTCTTAGCATAAAGAGTAGTATTAACAGTATTACGATTGGCTGCAAAAACTTCCATATTCTTGCCATAAATACTTGGAGATAATGACAAATAAGTAAACTTTATAAATAACAATAAAATAAAAACAAGAAAAACATAAAATGTATATCTTGGAAAATTCCAATTACCAGTTTTCATATCTCTTGTTTTCATATATTCACCTCATTATTTATCAATAATGATAATATTTTCATTATTATAAGCTAAGCCCATATCATCAATGATATCTTTTATATTATCAAATGAAGTAAGCTCATTTACTTTCATAGTAAGACTCTCGTTAGTCTTTTTTTGATTATTAATTTTATATTGTGTTTTCTCAATACTCATCTTTAAATTACTAACACCAGCACCACAAAATATTTTAATTAAAAATATCCCTATTATGGCAAAAGCTGTAAAACAGTACAACAACTTTTCACCTTTAGTAAATTTAGCTAACTTTCTCTTCTTCATACTATTTTACCCTTTCTATAACTCTAAGTCTAGCACTTCTTGAACGATTGTTATCATCTACTTCTGAATCAGTTGGCGCTATATTAGCAATTATTTTATATTTTGGTTGATATTCTTCTGGAATTATCGGTAAGTTTTTTAATTCTTTAGGGATATCACTCACTGATTTAAATATATCTTTACAAATTCGATCTTCTAGAGAATGAAAAGTTATTACGCAAACTCTTCCACCTACTTTAATCAAATCTAAAGCTTGTTTCAAACTGTTTTCAAATACCTCTAACTCATGATTTACTTCAATTCGAATAGCTTGAAATACTTTACGAGCCGGATGATGATTTCTTTTATATTTTTCTGGAACTACAGATTTAATTATTTCCACTAATTCTCCAGTTGTCTCTATTTCTTTCTCTGCACGGTAATCAACTATTTTTTTAGCTATACTACCAGCATATTTTTCTTCACCAAAATCACGAAATATTTTTATTAAATCTGTATATGAATAAGTATTTACAACTAGTTTAGCTGTTAAACTTTGTTTTTTATCCATACGCATATCTAAAATGGCATCATTATGAAAACTAAATCCCCGATCTGCTTTATCTAACTGTGGAGAAGAAACTCCTAAATCATATAAAATCCCATCTACTTCTGTAACATTTCTTTTTTCTAATTCACTTTTAATATTGACAAAATTACTATATATAATTTCATAATTATTGCCAATTCCACTTAATCTTTTACTACTAAATTCAATTGCATCTTGATCTTGATCAAAGGCGAAAAGAAACCCCTTTTTAATTTCCTTTAGCACATTACTACTATGTCCCCCATACCCTAGAGTACAATCAACTATAACACTATTCTCTTTTAACTTTAAATATGCAATGCTTTCATTTAACAAAACACTTATATGCATAAATTATTTATCTAAAGTACCATAGAATAATTCATCAGCCATCGCTACCAAATCAGCTTGATTAGTAGTTAAGAAATCATTCCATCTTTCTTTACCCCAGATTTCCAAATGATCATCAACACCCATGATGACACATTCTTTTTTAATTCCAGCATATTCAATTAAATTAGCGTTAATACTTAGTCGACCTTGTTTATCTAGTTGGCATGCACTAGCAGACGATAATACAAAACGTAAATAAGTGCGGGCAGTTTTAACATTAGGTAATTGTTTATATTTGCCTATAATATTGTTCCAAGAACTTTTAGGATACAAACACAAACAACCATCTAAGTCACAACTCATAATAAATTCATTACCCAAGTCAGTACGTAACTTGACTGGAATAATGATTCTACCTTTTTCATCAATTGTGTAATAAAATGAACCAAGAAACATAAAATCACCACTTTCCCCCACTATCGTCCACTGCCTACCACAATTGTACTATTTTTATCCATATTTGTAAATGCTTTTTACATTATTTTACAAATTTAACCATGTAAAAAAAGACATTAAGAACTGATTTAAAGAAAATCTACTGGATCGGTTACAATAAATTAGACAGAAAAAGAAAAATAAAGGTAAATATACAGTTACAACAAAAGATAATGAAAAGAAATATACTTATCAAAATATAGCGGAAAACATTAATATAGATGATATTTATAAAGTGATATCTACTGATACAACAGAAGTAAAATTAGAAGAAGATGGAAAACAAAATGTATCGTTCTTTATAGATGCATATAGTACTGAAATAGTAGTAGCTTGTATTAGTAAATCATTAAATAATGATTTTATAGAATACAATTTAAACCTATTAAATAATACAGATTATAGATTAGATGAAGTAGTATTACATTCGGATCGAGGAGGAATGTATAAAAGTGGAATATACAATACAAAAACCGCTGAAATGAATCTTATTCCAGGTATGTCTGCCCCTTACACATGCGCACATAATCCCTGGATAGAAACTCTCAACGGTCAATTTAAAGACTTCATCAAGAACAATTATCCCAAAAATCTTGATGAACTACAAATTGCATTAAACAAATTTGTATACTATAATAATAACATAAAAATCAAAAATAAACTTAAAACTACATCGATTAATTATCGATGTAGTCATAGTTAGAACTTTTTATTTTGTGTATGAATTTATTAAATCAGTTCTTTATTGTCTTTTTTTATTTTATAATTAATATTTTATTAAAATCCAAGTTTTCTTAATTCATCTTCGATAGTTTCATCATTTAAACCAGCCATGTATTTATCAAATTTTTCCTTATTCCATAATTCAAAGCAATTATTCATTCCTAACAACCAACAAGTTTCTGTTATTTCAGCAAGCTTTAAAAAATCTTCAGCAATTAGTAATTCACCAAATTCATTTACTTGAACAAGCTTAGCCGAAGAAAGCATGTTTTCAAATGCAAGCATTAAATTTTTATCTAAATTAGACTTTGTTATTGTTTTTTTATACTCTTCCCATTTGTTAAGTGGAAACACAGCTATACACTTAGTATCAAAATCAATAGCTAATATTACTCTATCGCCAAATTCTGATTGCAATTTTTTAGGAATTTGTATTTTACCATTTTTACTAACTTTTAAATTATAATTTCCTACTATAGACATTTTACCACCTATTATCATTTTACTATATTAATATTTTTTAGTAAATAACTAATTACAAAAAACATAGCTTATTTATTATTATTTTTTAATTTAAAATTATATAATTTAGATAAAAAATACAAGAAAACTAAATTTCTTGTATTACAACTAAAATCATTGGTTTACATTCTGTTTGATCATAGAAATATTTACCAACCTTATCACGGATTTCTAATTTAATATTATTATAATCTATATAATTATGTTTAGTATTGGCTTCTATAATAGACGCAGAAATATTTTCAGCTTCTTTTATTAAATCATTATTCTCTTTTACATAGATAAATCCTCTGGTTAAGACCTCAGGACCCGCTAAAACTTTTTTGCCTATTTTTTCTAAAGTAGCAGTTACAATAACTATACCATTATCACTTAAAAGCTCACGATCTTTTAATACTAATTCTCCAATATCACCATTAGTTTTTCCGTCAATTAAAATCTCATCAGTTTTAATTTTTTCTTTTGTTGGCAATAATATACCATCCTTAAATACTGAAACATCACCATTTAAACTTAGAATAATATTTTCTTCATTCATACCAACTTGCATTGCCACTTCTTTATTAGCCACTTGATGACGATACTCACCATTTATTGGAAAATAATACTTTGGTTGCATTAAATCTAACATTAACATTAAATCTTCACTAGATGCATGGTAAGATAAATACTTCTTTTCTGGTAATGTTACAATATTTGAACCAATTTTAGCAATATTATCTAATACTTTAGTAGCACTCTTTTCCATACCCTCGTATACTGGAGATGCAAATACTACTGTATCTTTATCAGTAATAGTTACAAACTTATCATAACCACGAATGATACGTCTAATATTAGAGAATGGTTTTTCTCGTTCATCAGATACAATAATTACAACATTAGCATCATCAGCATTATGAATATTTGAAATACGGCTTTTATCAAATTTGATATAACCCAAATCAATTGATTTTAAAATTAATGTTTCTAAACTTTTACCCATGATAATAACATGGCGACTAGTTTTCATAATTTCTGTAAATAATTCCTGAATACGATATAATTGTGAACTAGAAATATTAAATAGAATTCGTCCATTATTGGTTCCTAATGTTTCTCTAATTATTCCAGTTGCTCTATGATTAGGAGAAGTATATCCTTTTTTATCAGCATACATAGATTCACTAAGTAAGCAGAGTACTCCTTGTTTACCTACATAAGCAAGTTTTCCAATATCAGTCTTATAAGATTCCATCATCGTTGAATCAAAAACAAAATTACCCGTATAGAATATTGCACCATCTGGTGTGTAAAGTACATAACCAACAGACTCTGGAACTGAATGTGTTAACGCTATTGGAAAAAGACTACAAGCACCAAAACCAATTTTATGATGAACTTGGACTGGAATAAGATGACTATCTTTAATTCCATCATCTAATAATTGATTTTTAATAACTTCTAAAGTAAAGTTAGTTCCATATATTTTTAATTTTGGAATATCTATTAAAATATCTGATAAAGCTCCCATCTGTTGTTCATGGCCATGACTAATAAACAATCCTTTAATTCTATCTTTATTAGTTTTTAAGTATTCATAATCAGGTATAACATAATCTACCCCTAACATTGAATCGTCAGCATATTTTAATCCCGCATCAAATACAAATATATCATTATCTACTTCTATTACATACATGTTTTTACCAATTTCATTTAGTCCACCTAAACTAAATATTTTTATTTTACTCATATTAACTCCTTTCTTTCAGTCCTTGTGGAAACTTCATAATTATAACAAAAAAAGGTAGGATTGTCTACCTTTTATAATATTTCTTCTTTTAAACTAGGATTATTTAATACTTTAACTAAATAATCTATTTCTTCTTTAGTATTATAAAAATAAAAACTAACACGACAAGTGTTTTTGACATTCAAATCTTCTTTTAACATCTTAGTACAATGATTACCTGCTCTAACACAAATATGATATTTATTAAGATAAATCGCTAAATCTTGAGAAAAAATATCTTTAATATTAAAAGTAATGATACCACTTTCTGTATTTTCATTATATATAATTATATCTTTTACTAACTTTAATTTTTTAATTGCATATTTTTTTAACTTTTTTTCATAGTTTTCTATATTATTCATACCTATATTATTTAAATAATCAATAACAGGACCAAACGCTATTACGTCGGCAATAGATGGTGTACCAGCTTCTAAAGAATATGGTATTTCTTTATATACCCTAATATTATCACTATTAAATGTAGCATTCATCCCCCCACCAAAAACACAGGGATGAGTATTGTTTAAATATTCTTCTTTACCATATAAAATACCTAGTCCAGTCGGACCACACATTTTATGAGCAGAGAATGCTAAAAAATCAACATCTAAATCTTGAACATCTATTTTCATATGTGGAACACTTTGAGCCCCATCTACAACTACTAAAATACCTTTAGAATGAGCATAAGAAATTATACCTTTAAGATCACGAATATCACCTACTACATTAGTAATGTGCGCTAAAGAAATAACTTTTGTTTTATCAGTAATTATTTTCTTTATGGAATCTAATGTTAAATTATAATTTTCATCTAATTCTGCATATTTAATTTTTAAGTTTAATTCATTAGCAAGTTCAATCCAAGGTAAAATATTAGATGCATGTTCAGCTTTATTTAAAATAATTTCATCAAATTCCTGTAAATAATATTTGAAATAACCACATACTATTTTATTTAATGAATCTGTTGCACCACTAGTAAAAACGATCGTTTCTCTTTTTTCAGCATTAATAAAATTCTTTATTTTATTTCTAGTTTTTTCATACATTGTATCTACTTTTAAGCTAATGTCATAATCTCCTCTATGGGCATTAGCAGTATAATTCATATAATAGTCATTTAAATATTCACAAAGCACTCTTGGTTTGAATGTCGTTGCGGCATTATCTAAATAAACTATATTTTGCTTTAACATTGGAAAATCTTCACGATTCATAAAATCACCTCCAATACTGTTCTGCTACTACTTTAAAATCATCTTGCATTTTAGATGGTAAATTAGAAATTAAAAATCCATTAATTAATAGTTTTAATGCTTCTTGATAAGGTATACTTCTACTTTGTAAATAGAAAAGTTCAATGTCTTTAAAGGCTCCTACAAAAGCACTATGATTAGCAGTAACATCAAAACAATCTATATACATATTGGGTTTAATTAAACATTCATTATTAGTTAAATTAATAATACGATTATTCTGATCTACTGTACATCCACTATTATCTTTTGATACAAAGCTAGAAACATTAAATGATAAGTTCCCATTGTCTATGTTAACTCCTTCATTAATTAAATTACTAACGGTGTTTTTAGCATTATGATAAACCATCATATCATATTGCTCTGCACCGCTTGAAACAGTTTTAATTACTCTCTTAACATTACTATTATTACCATTTAAATTCACAATAGTATATTCTTTTGTACCTTTTAAGTTACTAGTTTTATAAATATTACAAATACTATTTTCTTCTAAATAATATTTATACTGTATTTTTAAATAATCACCGATTGTATGTTCGTATATACTAACATTAACATCCTTTTTTACATTAATAAATAAATCTAATTTACTTGAGATTACTATATCATATTCTATATCTAATTCTGTGTCTTTATTAATGATTAATTTAATTGAATTTACAAGATAATTATCATTTTTTTCTTTTAGAGAAACTTCTAGAGAATGATCACACTCTAATAATTCTATTTTATCATTCACTATTTTTATTCTATTCATTTTTTAGTGTTTCCTTCATAATACAAGACCCAGATATAATAGTTTTTTCTAATTTTTCATAACCATTTTCTTCTATATAATCAACTAACTCTTGACCACCACTTTTTACAATGTGGCCATCCTTCATAATGTGTACATGAGTTGGTTTTATATAATCAAGTAATCTATGATAGTGAGTAATAAGTAGTATTCCCGGATTATTACTCTCATAATAATTCATTACATTTTCCCCTACTACTTTCAAACTATCAACATCTAAACCAGAATCAATTTCGTCTAACATAACAAAGTTGGGTTCTAACATATACATTTGTAATATTTCATTCTTCTTGCGCTCTCCACCAGAAAAACCTTGGTTTATTCCACGATGAATCATATCCTTGTCCATCTTAAGTTTCTCTACAGACGTATCTATTTTCTTAATAAAATCAAATAATTTAAATTGATCTTTTTGTTTATTATGTAAAGCCGCTCTTAAAAAGTCAGAATTACTAACACCTTCTATCTCTGGTGGCATCTGCATCCCTAAAAATATACCTAAATTAGCTCTATCACAAACATCTAAATTATTAATGCTTTGACCATCAAAAATAATATCACCTTCTAATAATTTATAAGAAGGATCTCCCATTATCACTTTTGACAAAGTAGACTTACCAGTTCCATTAGGCCCCATTATAGCGTGAATTTCACCACTATTAATTTCTAAATTAAAATTTTTTAAGATTACTTTGTTATCTATTTCTACACTTAAATTTAATATTTTTAATGTGTGCATAAAATCATCTCCGTTTAATATTATACAATAATTTATAGATTTTTTGTATAAAATTTCTAAAATGTATAATAATATTACTGAATATTCGCAGTATTCACTAAAATATGAAATCTCTTTATTGAAGATTTCATATTTTTTAGTTATAATATATTTAGGAGAGTGATAAAATGGACTGTATTTTTTGTAAAATTATCAATGGTGAAATTCCATCTTATACTATCTACGAAGATGATACTGTTAAGGCTTTTTTAGATATTAATCCTAATTGTAATGGTCATACTTTAATAATTCCCAAAAAACATATTAAAGATATTACTGATATAGATGAAATTACTCTAAAACAAATATTTAAAGTTGCCCAAAAATTAAAGAAGGAATTAGAAAATAAACTTCATATTGATGGATTAACATTAGTACAAAATAATGGTTATATCCAAGAAGTCAAACATTTTCATTTACACTTAAAACCAGTATATAAAGAAAAACAAAGTCTAAAAAAAGTAGAAGATATCTACAATATATTAAAGGCCACAGAATAAACTGTGACCTTTTTAATTATTATCAATTTTTAACTTTTTAACCATTTCTTTACTAACGTTTTTATCAATAAAATCTTTAGTATCATTAGAGTGCGCTAAATCAGTTTGATAAGCTAAATAAATCGCTATTATTTTAGTAAAATCATTAGGTAATTCTGATAAATCTTCAGCAATCATTTCTAAACTATCTGTTTCTAACCTATCAACATATTCCAAAGTTTCTTCTGAGAAAGTTTCATCTAATGTATGCATAAATTTATTACCAATATAAAATCCTCTAAAGATTTCCAAAAAATTTTTATCATACATTTCTTTATTCTCATCTTTTAATTTACTCATTATCGTTATAACTAACTGATAAAAGTTAGATAAATATTTACTACCTAATTTTTCTAAATAATCTTTGTAATAATGGTTTATAGAATCAATATCCTTTTGAATTCCATAAACATAAATATCAACCAAATATAATGGATCAAATTCTAATAATTTAAAATAATCTTTGTTATCTGCTTTTTCTTCAATTAAAAGACATCTATCAATAATAGGAAAATTCCAAAATTGTTTAGCATTTACAAAAAGTATTTGCAGTAAATGATAATTATCTTCTAAAACTTCTTTTACATGCTTAAAATCAGATTTCACTAAAATAGAATATAATCTTTTAGAATAATTATCACTATCTGGTTCATTTTTTCGTCTTTGTAAAATTTGATAACCATCCGCTAATATAATACGTAAATATCTTTCTTTTATAGGTTCATCTAATTGATCTAAAAACAGTAATAGTTGTTTATTATCCAGTTTATAAAGTTTATGTCTATATGTATCATTAATGCTATAACAAATCATAGATAATCACCCCTGATATATTCATTATAACATAATCATTATCTATTGATAGTACAAATTGAACAATTATTTAAAATTTCTAATAATTCCTCTTGATTAGAATATATTTTTATTTTTTCTATAGCAAGACCATAATAATCTATACTAATCATATCTGTTTTATAATTATTTTTATCTAAGACTTTTTTATAATACGATATAAAATCTTGTATATTAAAACCTTTTTCACAATTAAAAAAGATATTACCTAATTTATCTTTATAAAGAGCATTAACTTTAGGATAAACTGCAACTATGTTATCTGTATTAGAAAAATATTTATCAAAGTTTTTAGTTGTTAAATTATTAGTATATATATCAAATATTTTATATTCATTATCATCATTTGATGACATTACTGGAATACCATCATTAGATGAATTATCCAATTTGATTATTAGAATTAAACAAATAAAAAGAAAGAAGATATTTAAAGCATACTTCATACTAATCACCGTTATTAGTATGGAATATTAAAAATAAATAATTCTTCTTTTAATTAATAATAAATTTTTTTTGACGTTCTGCATATATTTCTTTGTTATAATTTTTTAAATACTGACGAAGAAAATATAATTTATCTAAATTATTATCAAAAACCATATCGACAAAAGATAATGCTTCTAATAAATAAATGTTATCATAAAGTGATATAGCATTACTTGATGTATGCATTTTATTATTAGCAATATAATTGTTTAACCACTCTATATCAATTTTATTTGTCTTAATTGCAAGTAACATTTTACCAATTGTATTAACGTTATTTTGCCAAATAATCTCTTCAATAGTACCATTTGGAAATCTAAATTCAATTGTGTTTTTGGGATGAACCATAGAATAATCAAGATTAATATTTTGGAAATTTATAGCGCATCTGCGACAGGTTCTTTCTTTAAGTAAACTAATATACTGTTCAATACTTATATTAGTAAATTTGATATTATTGGAATTTATAAATTCTTGTAATCTAAAAGATAAAGGTGCTGCAAATCGATTAATGGGACGTCTTGCTTTGTCTGTTTCTCCATAACCAAATCTAAATAATACTTTTTCAAAGGCAATCCAACATTTTATTAATGTTAGCCAGTTCTCATAATTATTTCCAAATAATATACTTCCAAAATGAATATGTCCGCCACAATTTTCAGTAACAGAAACATGATTTTCTTTTAATATATTACATATAATTTTTAATTCTTTCCAAGTAGTCAAATTGTCTTTTAAAATAGGGCTATTAATTTCTCCACCAGAATTTAAAGATCGATCATGTTTAGTTAACCAATGTATCAAGTTATTATTATCAAGTAATTTTTCAATGTTTTCAACCAAACAATACTCAAACTCTAATTCTAATCCAAAAGTAATTTCTTCGGCTTCTAAAAATCCTAGTTGTTCTCTATATGTTAAATAAAATTTTTCTAAATATAGAATTAATTCTTTTTTGTCAATTTCACTAAATTTAGAAAAGGTATCATTACTACTGATGTTTACATTCATAATATTACTCCTTAAAGGTAAGTGTATTATAACATAATTTGGAAAGAATGCAAAAATAGTAATTTATTTATTACTCTAATCTATTTTCTTTATCATATCATGCATGCGATTATGATAACCTTTTTTATTATAAAATTTAACAGCACTGCTATTGTATGCAAAAACGTCTACAGATATATATTCACAGCCAATATTCTTAAAATATTCTTCCATTTTATTCATTAAAATTTGACCAATACCTTGTGCTCTTATTTTCTTAGATACTATTAACTCTGTAATTCTTCCCTTTACTGGACATTTATAATCTAAATAATCACAGTCTTCATATTTAGTTTGAACTCCCATTATCAAACCAACAGCATTATCATTTTCTATAGCAAGATAACATTTTCCGTTATTGTTATTGACTTCTTCTAAATCATATAAAACCATTTTCTCTCTATAGTGTTCACCTACTATGTCTAAATGATCCTCATCAATACTGACAATATATTGTTCTAATTCTACAAGTAGATCTCTTACATCCTCTATATATTTATCTTCATATTCAATTATTTTCATTTAACCATCTCCTTAAACTTCTAAATATTTCTATATTACCATTATAACTTTTAGGGGATATAGGTGAAGGATGATATATAGGAATGACTGTAATATTATTTATGATAAATTGTTTGCCTACCACATCACTAAACTTTTTATATTGAATATTTAATATAGTTTTGGTAGCAGAATCTCCTAAAGATAATAAAATTTGTGGCTTTATTATTTCTAATTGTTTCAATAAATACATTTGACAATTTTTACTACAAGTATTTAAATACTTTCTATCTTTTGGGAAACATTTGATCGCTTCTAAGAAATATGTTTCATTCAATTTAATGTCTAACTCATTTAATAATTTTTGTAATACTACACCTGATGGTAATAATTTATGATTTGTATCATACCATGCCACTCCACTTTTGCGCCAGCCGTTATTAGCAGGTGCTTCTCCTAAAATAGCAATTTTATTATTTTGCCCTATTGAAACGGTTTTACTATTAGGAAAATGTTCTACCATATCACTGCATAAATTACATTCGTTTATCTTTTGATCAATTTCTTCTAACATAATTTATCTCCTTATATAAAATATTATAACACGTATAATGTTGAACATAAAGATTTCAAGTTTAAAATTTGGATTTCTTTATGTTTTTTGTTATTATAACAAACATCGGTAAAGACGGATTATAACAGGCACTTCGAGTGCGTTAAAATGAATGTCTGCCATATAGTTATTTATAAATTCGGTTGTAGATAATGGAAACTAATAATAAATTAGAGTTCGGATAATTAAGC
>CANTWP010000108.1 GCA_947853245.1 uncultured Bacilli bacterium
AATCGGACCCACGTTCTTAGCTTGGAAGGCTAGAGTTCTACCATTGAACTACACCCGCATTATATATAAAGCACATCTCCATGTGTGACCACAAATTAAGTAGGCAATATTAATTATACTTATCTTTAGAATAAATGTCAATAAAAAAATATAAAAAAGTATAAAAATCACTGATTTTTAGTTATATTTTCTATAATTCATAATTATTCTATGTAAAATTACAAAAAAATATTCTAAAATATTAAATATATGATATAATAGATGCGTATTAAATGCAAAGAAGCAGAGAAGTAAAGTTTAATTCTGTTTAAAGAGAGCTAGTGTGGGTGGAAATCTAGTAATAAGGTAAACTTGAATAACACTGTGGAGTTACTTATCGAAATAGTAGTAGATTAAGTCGGGATAAAACTCGTTAAAAATAAATAGTTGATACTATGAGTGACTATATATGAAAAAAGTATATAGTAATAAGGGTGGCACCGCGGATAACAGTTATTCGTCCTTAATTGGACGTGACTGTTTTTTTGTTAGAAAGAGGGATTTAAAATGATTGAAAAAGAAAAGTTGCAGATGTATGCAGAGAAATTATTTTTTAAGATGAATGATGAAGAATATACAACCTTACAAAAAGAATTTGGAGTTATTCTTAAACAAATGGATATTATTGATAAAATTGATGGAATAAAGGATATTGATCCAATGACTTTTCCATTTGAAAAAGAGGGTATATTATTTAGAGAAGATATCGCTAATGATAATATCAAACCAGAAGACGTAGTAAAGAATGCTAAAGATGTATATTTTGAACAAATAAAAGTACCAAAGGTGGTGGAATAATATGGAATATATGAATAAAACAATAGATGAAATAAGAAAAGCTTTAGATTCAAAAGAAATAACTAGTGAAGAATTGTTTGTTGAAGCTAAGGAAAAAGCTTTAAAATACCAATCTACATATAATTCTTTTGTAACAATTTTAGAAGATTATCAAAATGAAAAAATAAATACTACTGTATTAAGCGGAATTCCATATGCTTTAAAAGATAATTTTTCAACTACCGGTATTTTAACTACTGCATCTAGTAATATCTTAAAAGATTATGTTCCAATTTATGATGCTACAGCATATAAAAAGCTAAAAGAAGCCGGAGCAATCTTAGTCGGTAAAACAGTACTTGACGAATTAGCTATGGGTGGAACTGGTACAACAGGTCATACTGGAGTTGTTCGAAATCCTTGGGATAAAAATAGGTTGATTGGAGGCTCATCTGCCGGATCAGCTGCCAGTGTAGCATTAGGCATAGTTCCTTTTGCTCTAGGTAGTGATACAGGTGATTCAATTAGAAAACCAGCCGCATTTGGTGGAGTAGTTGGTTTTAAACCAACATATGGTAGAATATCTCGTTTTGGATTATTTGCATTTGCTTCTAGTTTAGATCATGTAGGATGTTTCACAAGAAGTGTTAAAGATGCCGCTTATGTTACTGATATATTAAAAGGAAAAGATGAACATGATATGACATCTTTAAATGATGATGGCAAAGCATATTCTGAAACATTAAACAATGATATAACTGGAAGAAAACTATTTTATATTAAAGAAGCTTGCAATTTAGAATTATATAAAAATTCTAATGACCCAGAATTATTAGAAACATTAAATAAATTTCAGGAAACAATTGCCAAAGCTAAAGAAATAGGTTTTGAAGTAGAAGAAGTAGAATTCGGTAAAGACTTATTAGAAGCATTATATCCAACTTATATGTCAATTTCTTGTGCCGAAGCAACTAGTAATTACGCTAATTTAACAGGAATACAATTTGGTGTTAGAGGTGTAGGTAAATCAATTGAAGACATTATGTTTGATGCTAGAACCAAAGGTTTCTCTGAATTAATTAAGCGTCGTTTCATCCTAGGAAGCTATATTTTACAAAGAGAAAACCAAGAAAAATTATTTAAAAATGCTGGACGAATTCGTCGTATGATAGTAAATCGTATGAATGAACTATTTAAAACATATGATGGATTACTTATGCCTGCCAGTGGTGGAATTGCTCCTAAATTTGGTGAAACCTCTGATCAATTATCGGATAGATATCTAATTTTAGAAAATCATTTAGTAATCGGCAATTTTGGTGGCTTTCCAAGTATTACCATTCCAAGTGGCTTTGTAAATGAAATGCCAATAAGTGTAAATATAACTGGCCGTGTAATGGAAGACGATGTTGTTTTAAATATGGCTAATAAACTGGAAGAAGCATTAGGATACAAAGGCCTAGTAAAGGAGGAACAGTAATATGTATGATGTTGTAATTGGATTAGAAGTTCACTGTGAATTAAAGTCTAACTCTAAAAACTTTTCTGGCGCTACTAATGGTTACTGCGAACAACCTAATACCCAAGTATCACCAATAGACTTAGGATTACCAGGTATTATGCCATTTGTTAATAAAGAAGCTGTCAAAAAAGCAGTTAAAGTAGCAAAAGCTTTAAACTGTAAAGTTCCCAGTAGAATGATTTTCGATCGAAAAAACTATTTTTATCCAGATTTACCAAAAGGATACCAAATTACACAGGTAACAGAACCAGTTGGTCAAAATGGTTATGTTATGATCGAAGTAGATGGTGAAATAAAAAAAATACTTATTCACGATACTCATCTAGAAGAAGATACTGCTAATATGGAGCACATGTCTAATTATTCATTAATTAATTATAATCGTTGTGGTGTACCTCTATTAGAAACCGTAACTGAACCTTGTATGTCTTCTTCTAAAGAAGCAATTGCGTTCTTAGAAACTTATCGTACAATATTACTTTATTTAGGAGTAAGTGATGCCAGAGCAGATCAAGGACAAATCAGATGTGATGTTAATATTTCTTTAAAACCAAAAAATAGTGAAAAACTTGGCGTTAGAACTGAAATGAAAAATATTAACTCATTTGCGAATGTAAAAATCGCTATTGAAAGTGAAATTAGAAGACAAGAAGAGATTTTAAGTAATGGGGGCATAATAGAACAAGAAACAAGAAGATATGATGAAGTAAACGATTGCACTCATCTAATGCGTTCTAAAGAAGATGCTATCGATTATAAATATTTTATCGAACCAAACATTCCACCAATACCGTTAACTAGTGATTTCTTAGAAGAAATCGAAAAAGAAATACCTACCCTTAGATATGATAGAATTGTTAAATATAAAGATGAATATAAATTAACAGAGGTTGAGGCTAATACTTTAACTCGTGAAAAAGAAATCTCTGATTACTTTGAAGCGTGTATTAATTTAGGAATAAACTATAAAACTGCTGCTAACTGGATTACTGGACCAATTATCAGTTATTTAAATAAAGAAGAGGTTCCTATTGATAATATTTATTTAACACCAGCTTTATTAAAAGAATTAATTACAATGCAAGAAGATGGTAGAATTTCTTCAAAACAAGCTCGTGAAGTATTAGAAAAGGTACTAGAAGACAAAAAACCTCCAGTTCAAGTTGTAGATGAATTAGGAATAAAACAAATCGGTGATGATAATACTATTAGAGAAATTGTGATTAGACTTCTAGATGAGCATAATGATCTAGTAGAAGATTATAAAAAAGGTAAAAATGTATTTAACTTCTTTGTAGGTAGTGTTATGAAAGAAACCAAAGGTCAAGCAAATCCTGCTATGACTGCTAAGATAGTTAAAGAAGAAATAGAAAAGAGGTAAAAATATGCAACTAGATGTGTTAGAAACTCAAAAATATATTAAAAAAATAAAAGATTTTTTTCAAATAACCTTAGCATCTACTTTAGATTTAACTAGAGTATCAGCCCCTCTTTTTGTTTTAAAAGATACAGGCTTAAATGATGAATTAAACGGTTATGAAAAAGCGATCAATTTTCAAGTTTTTAATAATCAAACTGCTGAAATAGTTCATTCTTTAGCAAAGTGGAAAAGATTTGCCTTACATAAGTATAACTTTCCTATGCATACTGGTCTTTATACAGACATGAATGCAATTAGAAAAGATGAAGTAGTAGACAATATTCATTCTTATTATGTAGATCAATGGGATTGGGAATATGTAATTGATAAATCAGAACGTAATGAAGAGACTTTAAAACAGATTGTTAATAAAATATATGGAGTATTATTAAAAACAGAGGCTTTTATTCATAGTGAAATTTCATCTATTCCTATGACTTTACCAGAGAAAATAATTTTCATAACGGCCCAAGAATTAGAAGATATGTATCCTAAATTATCACCAAAAGAACGTGAAAATAAAATCTGTAAGGAAAAAGGTGCAATATTCTTAATGCAAGTTGGTGGTAATTTAAAAAGTGGTAAACCACATGATGGTAGAAGCCCAGATTATGATGATTGGAATTTAAATGGTGATATTTTAGTTTGGTTTGAAGAATTAAATATGGCTCTAGAATTATCCAGTATGGGTATTCGTGTTGATAAAGAAAGATTATTAAAACAATTAGAATTAACTGGTACTCAAGAACGTCAAAGTCGTGATTATCATCAAATGGTTTTAAATGAACAATTACCATATACTATAGGTGGAGGTATTGGTCAATCTAGATTATGTATGTTCTTTCTTCGAAAAAAACATATTGGTGAAGTACAAGTATCTATTTGGCCAGATGATATATTAATAAAATGTCAAGAACAAGGAATTAATTTATTATAGAAAAGAGGTAAAATATGAAAGATTTATATGAAATATATAGAGATTTAGATAAATATATTGATCAAGAAATAATCATTCAAGGTTGGATTAAAAATCATCGTAAACAAAAAGAATTTGGATTTATTGATTTTAGTGATGGCACAACAGCTAAGCACTTACAAATTATTTATGATAATTCTTTAGATAGTTTTGAAGATATAGCTAAATTACACATTGGTAGTGCAATTACAGTAACAGGAAAATTAATTTCTTCTCCAAAAGAAGGTCAAGAAGTTGAACTAGTTGCAGCAAGTGTTATCTTAGAAGGTGATTGTCCAGATGATTATCCATTACAAGCGAAAGGTAGACCTACTAGAGAATTCTTAAGAGAACAAGCATATCTTAGACCTAGAACCAACTTATTTAATGCTGTATTTAGAGTTCGTAGTGTAGCGGCTTATGCTATTCATAAATATTTTCAAGATAGGGGATATGTATATTTCCATGCTCCATTAATTACTGCTAGTGACTGTGAAGGAGCTGGTGAAATGTTTCAAGTTACAACACTTGATCTAGAAAAGCTTAAAAATGCTCAAGAGATCGATTATTCAAAAGATTTCTTTGGTAAACAAACATCTTTAACAGTATCTGGTCAACTTCAAGCGGAAACATTTGCTATGGCTTATAAAAAAGTTTATACATTTGGTCCAACATTTAGAGCGGAGAATTCTAATACTAAAACACATGCTTCAGAATTTTGGATGATTGAACCAGAAATGGCTTTCTGTAATTTAAATGGTTTAATGGATATTGAAGAAGAAATGCTAAAGTATGTAGTAAAATATGTTTTAGATAATTGTCAGGAAGAAATTGAATTCTTTAATAAGTTTGTAGAGAATGGTTTAAAAGATAAACTTACAAAATTAGTTGATAGTAAATTTACACGTGTTACACATGAAGAAGTAATTACTATTTTAAAGAATGCCAATGTTAAATGGGAATTTGAACCAGAATATGGTGAAGATATAGCTAAAGAACATGAAAAATATATTACTGAACATTTTAATGGCCCAGTATTTATTACAAATTGGCCAAAAGATATTAAGGCATTCTATATGAAACAAAATGCTGATGGAAAAACAGTTGCGGCTGTAGATTTAGAAGTGCCTGGTGCAGGTGAACTTATGGGTGGTTCACAACGTGAAGAAAACTATGAAAAGTTAGTTACTCGTATGGCAGAATTAGGCATGGCTCAAGATGGAATGGAATGGTATTTAAATTTACGTCGTTTTGGTGGTTGTGTACATTCTGGATTTGGTATGGGCTTTGAAAGATTATTAATTTATTTAACTGGTGTTGATAATATTCGTGATGTAATTCCATACCCTAGAACACCTAAAAATTGTGAATTCTAATATTTTAGAATTCTTTTTTATCAATTATTTTAATATGTTCAGATTTTCATCCTTGTTTGCTTTAAAATAATTTTTGTGATAATATAACAAGCAAAGAGGTGTTTATATGAAAATCATGACTAAGTTAGGAGTGATTACTCTATTGGTACCATTAGTAATTTTTAATAGTGAAAATATGAAATTATCTATCGAAGTAAAACAACCAAGTATATTAAATGATAAAATTAGTCAAAAAATAGAAACTTCATTTATATCTAAAAAAAATGTTAATTTTCCTATATGGTTTCATGAATATTGGAATTTTCAAAAAGCTAAATTAGAAAAAGAGCAAAATCTAAACAAAGAATCGTATAAAATAGATATAGCTAATGATAGTTATAATTTAAATGAATTTTCTGTTCATAGTGAAAATTTCGTTTTAAGTGAGGAATTACAATCACAGTTTGATCAAATTATTAATTCTCGTGTTAAAGACTTTTCATTTTATGTAATTAGTCTTGATAAACAAATTAGTTTTGGATATAATCCAGACGACAAGTATTCTACAGCTAGTTCTATTAAAGCTCCTTATTCTTTATTTTGTTATAAACAACTTGAAAAGGGAGTAGCTAATTTAGAAGATATTAAGACATATACCAGTGATTTTTATTCAGATGGTTCTGGCATTATGCAATACAATGATAAAACTAATTATACAATTAAGGAATTATTATATAATACTATCCATTATAGCGATAATATTGGTTACGCTATGCTATATAATCATTTTGGAGTAGATACCTATAATGATATGATAGATTCGTTAGGTTGTTCTTATCTTAAATTAACGCCTTATTCTGAATGGGGATTTGCTTCTCCTAAAGAAATGGCTTTAGTATGGCAAGAAATTTATAATTATAAAGATACGGAATATGGAAAGTTGTTTTTTGACGATTTGTTAAATGCTAAATATAATTTTTTAAAAAATACTTTACCAGACTATCAGATAGCTCATAAATCGGGATTTAGTATGCGTGGTTATAATGATCATGGTATTGTATTAGATAATGCAACTCCCTATATTATTTCAATAATGTTTCCTTATCCAGAAGATAATGATCGTCATGAAATAATTTTTAAACAGATTGTAAAACTTTGTAATGATGTTATCAATGAATATAATGATTATTTGCAAAAGAATGATTCTGATATAAAAATAAAAGAGTTGAGTAAATAGATTCTATTTATCAACTCTTTTTAAAATAAAAAACCTCATTTCTAAGGTTCATTACATAATGGCGGAGCAGGAGGGATTTGAACCCTCGCACCAGGTTTCCCCGATCTACACCCTTAGCAGGGGCGCCTCTTCAGCCTCTTGAGTACTACTCCGGACTACATGTATAATTTTACCTTATCCGACTTCTATTGTCAATATTATTTTTAGATTACTCTTGAAAATCTATCACAATGGACAAAAAGCCTATTTAATGTTATAATTAACAAAGGATGAGTATATATGGCTAAATTTTGTTCAAATTGTGGTAAAGAATTAGAAGATAATGTTAATAACTGTTCAAATTGTGGAACACCAGTAAATGGGGTTAATGAAACAAGCACTAATCATGTTGATCATAAATCAAAGATTACAGCGGGAATTTTAGGAATATTTTTAGGAGCTTTTGGTATTCATAACTTTTATTTATGATATACTGGTAAAGCAATGGGGCAATTATTAATCACTGTTTTATAATTGTAATCATCATGATTTTTATGATGATTACTTTATTTTCTAGTAATATTCATTGCTTGTTTAAAGAAACATTCGGTATTGCTTGTCCCGCTTGTGGTTTTACTAGAGCTTTTATTGCATTATTACATGGCCATATATTAACTTCATTACGTTATAATATCTTATGTATTCCGTTTCTATTATTTTGGTTATATTATATAGCTGTAATTATTTATTGTTGGTTTAGAAAAACAGATGATTATATTATATCTTTAGAAAATAAAATTATTATCCTTTTATTAATATTAAATATGATAATTAATAATATCTAAAAGAGACTAAGAATTAACTTACTTAGTCTCTTTATTCATATAATTGTTGTTTTAAAGATTCAATATTTTCATTCATAATAGTTAAATAATCTTTACCGTCTCTTATTTCAGTTTCATCTAAATTAGAAATGGTATGGAATTCTATTAGTTCTACTTTAGTATCTTTAATTAATTCAGTAATAGTTTCATTTATATCTTCATTTTTTAAAGTGTATATATATTTTAAGCTACCATTTATAATCATGGCCTTGACAGTTTCAATATTTTTATCAGCTGAGTTATCAGTTCCTTCCAAAGAAATAACTTCTAAACCATATTTTTCAAGATATTTTAATAGATCGTTTGCTACAACGATTGTATTACTCTTAGCATTTTGGATCATTAATTGTGTTTTAGCGTCCAAACTAGATACATCGATTTTTAATTGTTTATAGTTATCTTCGATCTCTTTAATTAAGTATTGATTAGTTACATATTCCTCAAATCCTGTTTTAATATTTTGCGCGATCATCAAAAAATTTGATGGGTCTAGCCACATTTCTTCAATACGATAATCATATTCAATACTAGCTGAGGCATCTATAATTTTCAAGTTTTTATTAGATGTCAACATTGGTTTAATATAATCTTTTTCAACACTTAATCCATTGAAAATAAATAAATCACAATTACTATAATCTTTTAATTGCTTTTCAGTTAATGTATATTTATTTACTACAATACCATTTGGATAAATACTTTCAATAGTAGCGTTATCTCCATATAACTTTTCAGTAATATATTCAATTGGATAAGCAGAAGTATAAATTAAAATATCTTCCATAGTATCTCTTTTTAGACATCCTGTTGTCATAAATATTGTTATGGTAATTAGAATAGTTAGAATTTTTTTCATCTTATTTCTCCTTTTTTATAACTGGGTCAAATCCACTAGTTCCCCAAGGGTTACATTTTAAAACCCTTTTAATTGTTAAAATAGTTCCTTTAATACAACCATATTCATTTATGGCCTCAATTCCGTATTGTGAACAAGTTGGTATATGTCTACAAGAATTATGCCAAGGTCCAGGTACTAATTGATAAATTTTGATAAGTCCAATTAAAATGTATTTCATATTTCATCAGTTACATTATACTAAATTTCAAAAAAAAAGTAAAATGGGTGTACTTATATATTTAAAGTTTGATATAATGTTTACAGGTGATTGTATGAAAGTATTGGAAAAGTTTAATATAAATACAAACCATAAATCTTTATATGAAGAAGCTTTCACACATACTTCTTATGCTAACGAACATGGAACAATAAGCTATGAACGTTTAGAATATTTAGGAGATGCTGTTTTAGAACTTATAATGAGTGAATATTTATACAAAAATACTGAATATGAAGAAGGGATGATGACTAAGTTACGTTCTCATTATGTATGTGAGAATGCCCTTTATGAGTATTCAATACGTTTAGGACTTAATGAATTTGTTTTACTTGGTCATGGTGAGGAAACAACTGGAGGTCGCACTAGAAAAGCAATAGTCGCGGATATTTTTGAGTCCTTTATTGGAGCTCTTTTTCTAGATCAAGGCCTTGTTTTTGTGAAAAATTTCATTTATAAGAATATAATTCCACTTATTGAAAATAAAGAGGTTGATTTTTTTAGTGACTATAAGTCTATTTTACAAGAATATGTTCAAACAGATCGTCGTAGTTTAGAATATGATGTTGTAGATGAAGAAGGACCAAGTCATAATAAAGTATTTACAGTAGTTGTTAAGATTGATGGTATAGTTTATGGTAAGGGAGTAGCGCATTCCAAGAAAGAAGCGGAACAAGAAGCTGCTCACGACGCATTAAAGAAAGCACAAAATGTCTAATCAAGATATAATAAGAGATATCTTTTTTAATGAGATTGTTAATGAAGCAAATAGGAACGAAGTATCAATATTAGAAATAGATGGTTTTGAACATATTTATAATATTGGGTTTAATGCCTGTATTGAAGGAAAACTTAACTCTGGTAATATTAGTGATTCTAAGCCTATTTTAATGATTAATAATAAAGAACAACTATTAAATATGTTAGAAAAATATATAACAGAAGTTGATAAAACAACTAATTATTTTTCTAATTGTGAATACAAACAAAGAATGAAGGCCTATATGTCTTTTGTGTGGAACAATGCTATATATGAAGATTTCGCTAACCCTTGTGGTTATTTAAAGAAACAAATAGATTTTTTAAAGAATCCCAAATTTGAATTAGGAGAATTTGTGTATGCTAATGATATAGTTTTTTCAAGTATTATAAATTCTAAAAATAAGAATGCTATAGAAGCTTTAAATGGGAGTGACATTGTAGTGTCTGTTAAAAAGCAAGGAATAAAAATGGAAACTCCATTTGTATTTGAAACTAAAATAGTATGTAGAGAAAATAATAATGAATATCTATTACCAAGTATCAGTTATGGTATTAGTAATAATGAATGTTATATATATACTATTCAAGATAAAAATAATGATAAAGACACCATTTTTTCTAAAAATATTAATCGAATTTTTTATTCATTAAATAGTAATGTATCGAAAGTAGAAGAAGAAAGATATAATGAATTAACAGCTCAAGGTATTTCCGAATTTTCTAATTATCATTTAAATCAGAATGATGAAATTGTCTGTGATGATTTTCCTGAAAACATTAGTAAAGTATCACCAAGCTCTATTATTGCTTTGACTGTCTTTTTAGATTCTTTATTAAAACAAGGTATTGATAAAGTTAAGGTTGTTTCTTGTTTACCAATTCGTTATTATGGAAAAGAAATATTCTATTTAAAAAAACATGCTTATATGACAAATAAAAATAATTTGACTAAAGAGGAATCTGACAAATTATTGTTAGATTATAAAAAAGAACATTTACGAATACAAAAAAATTTATCAGAAAAGTTAATTCGTAATTTTAGACGATTAGAATATCATTTTGATAATTGTTTTGTAGCTTCTTATCCTTTAGAATTAGATGAATATTTACATTTTAGGTTTAGAGAATTTACTAATTCAAATAATTTATTATTAAATAGTATTATGGATAGTAGGGTAGAACATAAAATAAAGTAATAAATACTTGAAAAAGTATATAAAAAGTTATAGAATATTGAAAGCAAGGAGAAAGTGATTTATGGGAAGAGCTTACGAGGTAAGAAAAGCCAGTATTCAAAAGACTGGTGCAGCACGTGGAAAAATTTATTCTATGTATGCTAGAGAAATATACGAGGTGGCTAAAAACGGTGGTACTGAGTTAGAATCTAATTTAGAGCTTAAAAGATTAGTTGATAAAGCTAAGAAAGAACAAGTACCTAATGATATTATTAAAAGAGCTATTGATAAAGTAAATAGTGGAGCAGATGAAAGCTATTCTTCTGTTCGTTATGAATTGTTTGGACCAAGTGGTTCTAACGTAATTGTTGATTGCTTAACAGATAATGTTAATCGTTCAGTAAGTTTAATTAGAGCGGCTTTAAATAAGACGTCTGCCAAAATGGGTGCTATGGGTAGTGTAGCATTTATGTATGATAATCTTTGTGTTGTTAGCTTTAAAGGTATGACAGAAGATGAAACTTTAGAGGCTTTAATAGAAGCTGAAGTAGATGCTGATATAGAAGTTCAAGAAGAAAATATTGTTTTATATGGAAAACCTGCAGATTTATATGCAATTAAAGAAGCAATACTTGCTAAAAAACAAGTAGAATTCGATGTTGATGAAATTAAAATGATCCCTAAAGATAGAGTTGTACTTGAAGGCGAGACCTTAGAAGATTTTGAAAAATTATTAAATTTACTTGATGAAATAGAAGACGTTAATCATGTTTATCATAATGTAGAATTATAATTATTATTAAAGAAATAATTTTATTATATTTTATGTGTAAAAAACATCTGAAGTCAACACCAGTTGAAATCAGATGTTTTTATTATTTAAATATAAGGTAATTATTATAAATACATATTAGAATTACAATAGTCTAAATTAACAAAAGAGTAATTGATAATAATTTTTATATCCAAAATTTGTAAAAGTTAGAAATACCATTTACATTTACATTTTTGTTTTGATATAATGAAATTGAATTAACAGGGTGGTGGTAGCATGAAAGTAATGGTTTTACCAGCTGATACTTATATAGTTTCTAATAAAGCAGTAATAACAGAGTATAGTAGAAAAATTATATCTATGTTATATCAACCAATTATTGGATCACATGCTACTAGCTTATATTTTTCTTTCTGGTCTAATTTAGATACTAATCAAGTTATGTCGATGAATAGAACACATCACTATTTAATGGCTAATACTGGACTTAGTATAGACGATTTAATGGAAGCTCGGGAAAAGTTAGAGGGTATTGGTTTATTAAAAGTATATTTAAGTAGAGGTAGTATTAATCAATATATTTATGAACTTTATGCTCCATTAAATGCTTGTGAATTTTTTGCCAATCCTATTTTAAATACGGCTCTTTATAATTCTTTTGGAAAGCAAGAATATGATAAAATCTTAGCTTATTTTACTATTCCTAAAATAAATTTAAAAAATTATGAAGAAATTACTAGTTCTTTTCATGAAGTATTTAGGATTTTACCTAGTACTCCAATAGAACAAGTAAATAATATTAGAACTAATACTAAACTAGGGTTAACTTTTACCCCAACAATAGATCTTAGTAATGTTTTGTCTTCTATTCCTAAGGAAATGTTACAGTATAATAAAATAACAAAAGATACTAAAGATTTTCTTTATAAAATAGCATTCGTTTATAATCTTAATGATGAAAATTTTATAAGTATAATTAGAGATTCTATAGATGATAAACATTTAATAAATAAAGACTTAGTTAGAGAAAATTGTAGAAAGTATTATGCATTTGAAAATAATGGTAAGTTACCAACGATTATGTATAAAAATCAACCAGAATGTTTACGTAGAGAAGTAACTGATACTTCTAAACGCTCTAAGTTCATATATACAATGGAAACAACATCTCCGTATGATTTTTTAACTATTAAAAATAATAATATTCGTCCTTCTAAGACAGATTTAAATATTTTAGAAATATTACTTGTAGATTATGATCTAACACCAGGGGTTGTAAATGTTTTAATTGATTATGTTTTAAAAATAAATAATAATAAACTTATTAAATCTTTTGTAGAAAATATTGCTATGCAATGGAAAAGAAGTAATATTAAAACAGTTGAACAAGCCATGGAGATTGCTACTAAAGAGAATAACATCAAAAAGAAAAAGGTAATTAAGCCTTCATCAAGTACAATTAAAGAAGAAAAGCCAGAATGGTTTGATAAAAATATTGAAAGTAATGAAGTTAGTGATGAAGAAGCAAAAGCATTTATGGAAAAATTAAAAGTGGTAAAGTAGGTGAGAATATGAAAAACACTAGTTCTATAATTAATGATTTAAATATTGGACAAAATGTTGATAAGACATTAAAAAAGTCTTATCAAGAAGCATTAAAAGATGAAGATTTTAAATTTTTAATAAGTAAACTAAAAGTTTCAGAAGATGTTCTTTCAAAAAATACATCAACATTGGAAGAATGTTCTCAAAACTATAAGAAATGTTTATCTTGTAAAGGTATTATAAATTGTCCTTATAAAATGCCAGGCTATTGTTATTTACCTAAAGTTGTTGAAGGAAACTTAACTTTTTCTTATATCCCTTGTAAATTTCAGAAAAAATTGTTAGAACAACAAAAATATTTAGATAATGTTTATTTATTTGATATTCCAAAAGAAATTAAAGAAGCTAATATATCTAAAATATTTATGAAAGATTCTAATAGATTTGAAGTTATTGAATTTATTCATAAATTTATTAATAATTATGATACTAATAAGAATCAAAAAGGCATATATTTATATGGGAACTTTGGATGTGGAAAGACTTATTTAATAGCGGCTATGTTTAATGAGCTTGCTCTTAATAATGTAAAGAGTGCTATAATATATTGGCCAGAGTATTTACGAGATTTGAAGGCATCATTTGATACAGATTTTAAAGATAAGTTTGAATATATCAAAAAAGTCCCATTATTGTTGATTGATGATATTGGTGCGGAATCTGTTACAAGTTGGAGTCGTGATGAAGTATTAGGACCGATCCTACAGTATCGAATGCAAGAAAAATTACCAACTTTTTTTACATCAAATTTGGATCTAAAAGCTTTAGAAATACATTTATCTATAAGCAAAGATGGTATTGAAAATATTAAAGCTAAAAGAATTATTGAAAGAATAAGTCAATTATCAGAAATAAAAACAATGATTAGTAAAAATTTAAGGAAGTAGTAGAGTAGTATGAATAATAAAATTTTAAAACAACACAAAATAGATGAAAGATATGTTTTATCTGAAAGAAAGTTTTTATATACATTTGGGTATCTATGTTTAGAAGATGAACTAATAAAGAATGGAGCAATGACTAAAAAACAATTATATTATTTTTTAAAGCAACGATTAAATCATGCTAGTGAAGAAGAGATTGATTTAGCGAGTGTTGCTACTGGAAAAATAATTCTAGTAGGAAGACCAAATAATTTCTGTGCTTATTATAGACCAATTGAAATAATAAAAGAAGCAACAGATTATAATGATTTAGAAGAAAATAAGCGAGTAGAAAATCATAGTAAACGGATAAATCCTCTTACACAAATATCATTATCAGAATTATTGCAACTTTATTATGAAAATATTCTTAATGATGATAGTATGGTTTATTTAGAAGAAATTTTATTACGTACTAATATGGAAAAATCATATGAATCACAACTATTAGATAGAAAATATAAAAATAAAATTAAATGTTATAAACAAAATTTAAAATCAAATCTTGACAAAAGATATAAACGTGATAAAATATAAAACGAAAGCAAAGATTAAGACATGATTATATAAAACTATCTTAAAGAGAGTTAGGGATGCTGGAAACCTAATAGAAAAGTTATATGATAACTACTTAAGAGCTGGACTCGAAAGATGTTCCCGGTGAAAACCGTTATTTTAAATTAAGACCAAAGTAGGATGGTACCGTGAATAATCGCTCCTTATAATTTTATAAGGAGTTTTATTTTATAGAAAGAAGGAATATTATGAAAAATATAAAAGAAAATGAAAGATTAAATATGTTAAATCATTCTTGTGCTCATTTACTAGCTCATGCAGTAAAACATTTATATCCGAAAGCTAAATTCTGGGTAGGGCCAGTAATAGAAGAAGGATTCTATTATGATATTGATCTAGGTGATGAAGTAATCAAAGAAGAAGATTTAGAAAAGATCGAAAAAGAAATGAAGAAAATTTCTAAAAATAATAAACTTATTAAAAGAATAGAGTTGTCAAAGAGTGATGCTTTAGAAATCTTTAAAGATGATCCTTATAAATTAGATCTAATTGATAGAATGGATGAAAATAATACAGTGATATCTGCTTATCAACAAGAAGATTTTGTTGATTTATGTCGTGGACCACATGTGGAATCTACTAAACAAATAAAATATTTTAAGCTTTTAAAAGTTAGTGGAGCATATTGGAAGAATGATGCTAAAAACAAGATGTTACAAAGAATTTATGGAGTTTGTTTTGAAAATGAAGAAGATCTTAAAGTTTACGCTCAAGAACTGGAAGAAAGAAAACAAAGAGATCATCGTAAAATTGGAGCAGCTTTAGATATATTTATGAATCATGATTTAGTTGGAAAAGGTATGCCTTTATGGCTTCCAAATGGTGCTGTCATAAGAAAACAACTTGAAAACTATATATATGAAAAAGAAAGAAATATGGGTTATTTACATGTTTATACACCCTGTGTAGGGACTGTTGATTTATATAAAACTTCAGGACATTGGGATCATTATAAAGAGAATATGTTTCCATCTATGAAAGTTGATGAAGAAGAGTTTGTACTTCGTCCAATGAATTGCCCACATCATATGCTAGTATATGGAAATAAGTTACATTCTTATCGTGATTTACCTATTAGAATAGGTGAATTTGCAACTGATTTTAGATATGAAGCTAGTGGAGCTGTGAAAGGTCTGGAACGTGTTAGATGTATGTGTCAAAATGATGCTCATTTATTT
>CANTWP010000109.1 GCA_947853245.1 uncultured Bacilli bacterium
ACACTTATATATTATTAGATAAGTGTTCCTTTTTTAATCTATCTTTAACTTTTTTCATATGTTCTTCTTTACTTTTAATAAAATAAGCATAATTATCACTACTAAATATATATTGTTCAACATAACTATTTTTTAATAAATCTTTTTTTAGTTTTCTTAAATCCTCTATTTTTTTAATTCGATCCTTATCTCCTATTTTTCCATAAGCGCCAATTACTATGTTATTTCCGTAGTTGTGTAATCTAACAAAAGCATATAAATCTTCGGCATTATAAATATTTTGAGTATAAATCAAATTCGTATCAAGTGGGATAAATTCATGACTTCTCTTACTTTTATCAATAATAAATGCATAAGGACAACCGTTACTGTTTACATGAATTCTACTATTTATTATTCTTTCTGAATCGAAGTCATCACCAAATGATAAGGTATGCTCAGTAACTAGTTTGCCATAACTATTATTAAATGCTATAGAATCATATTTACCTTTACCTACCTCAATACTATCAATATCATAATAAGGTATATCTGATAAAACTAATGCTTTTTGATATACTTCGCTACAAACTCTTTGAATTTTTAGCCACTCTATAAATTCATTTTGAAATTCCAAAGAATTTAAATCAACATTTTCAAAACCTTGAGAAGCTTTAAATTGATTAAATAAATTATATAAATAATAATTTAACATAAAATCACCTGATTAAATATACTATCATAAGTTAATCAAAAGAACAAGTATATTCTTCTTTACTTAATTATGGAACTATAATTTCATACGGATTTGTTTGGGTACCGATTCCACTAGTAATCAGTACGTCAGAGCGTAGATTGATAACTGGACGAATGCCGTTCAGATTTGAAGAATGACTAGCATTCAAATGGCCAGCAGAATATACGGCAAAAATGTTAGATGAAATAGAGCTAGTCTTTAGTGAAAACGGCGTAGCAAGCAAATAATAACTACCAGTTGTTAAATAATAATTCTGATTTAGCGTGTCTACTCTTCCTCCAGCTAAATAAGCTTCATCTTGTGTTAATAAGCCTACTGGATATGTTAAATCGCCATTACCATTAGAACTACTTACAGTAAATAAATCACGGATATCCATCGCTTCCCCATTCTTGCCACCACATTGTAAACTTGGTTTATATAAATTTACAGTTCTACGATGGGCCCAAAAATATGTAGCTGATTGTAAACTGTTTACATTGCCTGAATATATACTGCGATCATTACAAAATACAGAGTCAGCTAGATAATCTGTGTATGATACATTATGACTATCTTTACCATAACTATTATTTACAAATGTTTTCTCATACCAAGCATCAATTTCCTGTTTGATATTACTATCATATGTATTCGCTCTAATACTATCTAAATCTTTTGATAAGTAGCCATGATATCTTACTTTCGCCTGTGTTACATTTACATAAGACTTTACTTCACTATATACACCACACGTTAAATCGGTAGAACTAGTTTTCCAACAAGTATACTTATAGGGTGTATTATTATTGTTCGCATCGCCATTTAATACTTGATTATATACTTCACTCCATTTACCACTTATTATATTACCTGTTAAAGTACAATCCTTTGTTTCATCACTACAGGTAACTGCATCACTAAAGTAATAAATACCTGATTGACCAATATTAGTATATGTTAAAAAGGATGTTTCACTAGTCTCCATATAGGTTTGATCTAAGCCATACATATACCCTACATAGGCCGCATCATCTCTTTCCAAATTAAAGGCCGAAATACGTTCATTATCACGATTTAAAATACCTGTATTATATCCAGTGGCGGTTGTACTCGTTCCCGTATAAATCATACGGATACTGCCATCGCCATTGATTCTTACTATTCGCCAGTACAGATCATTACCACTGTTATCTTTACCAAACTTCACATAGTTATTTTCTATATCTCCTCGATAATAGTAACTAGTGGTATTATTTAAATCACTAATCGCATATATTCCAGAACTGGCTGAATCAACACTATCTATTTCATAAGTATACCTATCAGCTTTCGTTATTTTATAAGTCGTTACATTCGATGCATTAGTAGAACTAGTATACTCGTATATAACATAGACATTAGAACTACTACAAGTACTTAAAGTATTCATACACGTATAATACTTAGTCGTATCATTTGATATATAATCTTCTATTCGACCTAATACAGAATTACTACTAGAAAAAGTATAAATTGCAGTTTCCTTATTAAGGGTTGGTTTTTCCGTTGAGAAATAGATTTGATCATTTGAGGTATACGCTATACTTGTTCCTACAACATTTAATTGCTCTTTTTCTTTATAAGTTGTATAAGGGGCTATCTGTTTAAAGTTAGCCACTCTTGCTTCTATTTCACTTTTGGTTTCTTCTAAATTAGTATTCTTAGTATCCATGACTAGTATACAATCTGCTAGTTTATTAAAACCATTATCTAAACAGAAGTTAGGATCAGGTACTACTTCTTTAAATGTTAATTCTAATAAACCACTAAGTTCTGTTATATCACTCGTAGTTGTTTTTTCTATAGTTATTCTAAATGTTTTACTATTATTATAAGGTATTACATCTTCAACACTTATACCATCTAATGTTAAAGTAGCGATATCATTACTACTAGAAGTATTTATACTAGCAATAGTCATATCTACTGTACCAGTATTTTTAATAGTTGCTTCATAAGTAATAGCTGAACCTTTATTAGGAAGACTACTACTAATTGTAACAGTATTA
>CANTWP010000110.1 GCA_947853245.1 uncultured Bacilli bacterium
ACACTTATATATTATTAGATAAGTGTTCCTTTTTTAATCTATCTTTAACTTTTTTCATACATTTTGCTTTACTTTGAATAAAATAAACATAATCATCACCACTAAATATATATCTTTCATTATAACTATTTTGTAATAAATCTTCTTTTAATTTTTTTAAATCAGATATTTTTTAATTTGATCTTTATCACTAATTTTTCCATATGCTCCAATCAATATATTATTACCATAATTATGAAGTCTAGCAAAAACATATAAATCTTCCGAATTATAAATATTTTGGGTATAAATTAAATTAGTATCAAGTGAGATAAAATCATGATTAAGCTTATTTTTATCACTAGTAAATACATAAGGTTGATCGCTATTATTTACATGAATCCTACTATTTATGATTCTTTTAGCATCCAAGTTATCATCAAATGATAATGCATATTCTGTAACTAGTCTACCATAGTTATTATCAAATGCTATAGAGTCAAATTTACCTTTGCCTACTTCTATACTATAGTTAGTATCATAAGAAATATCTGATAACATTAATGCCTTTTGATAAACTTCACTACTCTGTTTTTGAAATTTCATCCATTCGATAAACTCATTTTGAAATTCTGTAGAATTTACATCAATATTTTTAAATCCTTGATAATCACTAAATTGCATAAATAAATTATATAAATAATACTTTACTATAATATCACATGGTTAAATATATTATCATAGTTTATTTAAAAGAATAAGTTATTTCCTGTTAACTAGAGTTATTATGGTATAGAAATTTCATATGGTTCAGTTTGTGTTCCAGTTCCTTTAGTAATCTCTACATCAGCTCGCAAATTTATAACTGGACGAATGCTACGCTCATTAGTTGAAACATTTCCAACTAAGTTGCCAGTAGGATACACGGTATAATCGTAAGCTAAACCACTGTACGATGCGAAAAGATACGGAGTCAATAGCCAATAATAGCTATCTGTTACTAAATAATAATTAGAATTAATAAAATTTGACAATCCTCCCGCTAAATAAGCTTCATCTTGCGTTAATAAGCCAACAGGATAAGTTAAATCGCCATTACCAGTTGTGCTACCTACAGTAAATAAGTCTCGTTTATCTCTTAATTCTCCATTCTCTCCTCCACACTGTAAACTTGGTTTATTCAAGTTAACTGTTCTTCGATACGGCCAGAATACTGTATTCGATTGCAAACTATTCACATTGCCTGAATATATACTACGATCATTACAAAATACAGAATCAGCTAGATAATCTGTATATGATACATTATGACTGTCTTTACCATAACTATTATTTATAAATGTTTTCTCATACCAAGAATCTATTTCTTGTTTGATATTACTATCATATGTATTGGCTCTAATACTGTCTAAGTCTTTTGATAAATAGCCATGATACTTAACATTAGCTCTAGTTATATTTACATAAGACTTTACTTCACTATATACACCACAAGTTAAATTTGTAGAACTAGTTGACCAACAAGTGTATTTATATGGCGTATTATTATTGTTCGCATTTCCATTTAATACTGTTTCATATATTTCTGACCATTTTCCACTTATAATGTTGCCTGTTAAAGTACAATCCTTCGTTTCATCACTGCAAGTAACAGCATCACTAAAGTAATAGATACCTGATTGGCTAAGATTTGTATATGTTAAATAAGATGTGTCATTAGTTTCCATATAGGTTTGATCTAATCCATACATATAACCAACATAAGCAGCATCATCACTTGCCAAATTAAATGCAGAAGTATTTTTATTATTTCGATTTAAAATTCCTGTACTGTATCCAGTAGAGGTTGTACTCGTTCCTGTATAAATCATACGAATACTACCATCACCATTTATTCTAACTATTCGCCAATACATATCTTTTCCGTCAGAATCTTTTCCAAACTTAACATAGTTATTTTCTATATCTCCACGATAATAGTAACTAGTTGTATTATTTAAATCACTAATCGCATATATTCCAGATCCAGCCGAGTCAATACTATCTATTTCATAAGTATAACGATCAGCTTTTGTTACCCTATAATAATTTATATTATTGTGTTCTTGTATTTCATATTCATATATTACGTAAACATTAGAACTACTACAGGTGCTACTAGTATTCATACACGTATAATATTTAGTTGTTTCATTTGATATATAATCCTCAATTCTGCCAAGAAACGAATTACTACTAGAAAAAGTATACCTAGCATTTTCTTTATTGAAAACTGGTTTTTCAGTAGAAAAGTATATTTGAGAACTAGTAGTAGATACGACATTAGAACCAAGAACATTTAATTGTACTTTTTCTTTATAAGTTGTATAAGGAGCAACATGTTTAAAATTAGGTACCCGTGCTTCTATTTCACTTTTGGTTTCTTCTAAATTAGTTTTCTTTGTATCAATTACTAGTATACAATCCGATAGTTTATTAAATCCATTATCTAAACAAAAATTAGCAGCTGGTATTACCTCAGAAAACGTTATCTCTAAAAGCCCACTTAATTCTTTTATATCACTTTCTTCGGTTTTTTCTAAAGTTAGTTTAAATGTTTTACGATTATTATATGGAATTATATCTTCTAATGATATTCCGTCTACTGTTAATTTAGCAATACTATTACTAGTAGAAATACTTAAATTAGTGATATTCATGTCGACTGTTCCATTATTTTCAATGGTTACTTCATAAGTAATAGCTGAACCTTTATTAGGAAGACTACTACTAATTGTAACAGTATTA
>CANTWP010000111.1 GCA_947853245.1 uncultured Bacilli bacterium
GATAAACATGGCTTTTTTTTAAAGAAGAAATTTGGTCAAAATTTTATTATTGATGAAAATATAATTGATTCTATTATTAATAAAAGTGGGGTTGATAAGGATACATTAGTTATAGAGATTGGTCCAGGTGCTGGATCTCTAACTTATAAATTAGCTTTATCTGCTGGTAATGTAGTTTGTTATGAGATAGATACAACATTACAATCTTTGCTTCAAGAAAATATGCAAGATTGTAAAAATATTGAAGTTATCTATCAAGATTTTTTATTAGCAGATGTTAATTCCGCTATAAAGAAATATAATTATAATAAAATTTTTGTAGTAGCAAATTTACCATATTATATTACTACTCCTATTATTGTAAAAATAATTGAAGATAGTATTCCTGTTGATAAAATGGTAGTAATGGTCCAAAAAGAAGTTGGTGATCGTTTTAAAGCAGTACCTGGTAATAAAGATTATGGTTCATTATCGGTTTTTTTAAATTACTATTTTGATATTAAAAAATTAATGGATGTTAGTTGTAATGTTTTTTTACCAAAGCCTAATGTTGATAGTATAGTGGTAGAATTTAGAAAGAAAGATATTTTACCAGAATTAAAAGATAAACAATTATTTTTTAAACTTATTAAAGATAGTTTTGCTCAAAAAAGAAAGAATATTCGTAATAATTTAAAGCAATATGATCTAAGCATAGTTGAAGCAGTTTTAAAAGAATATAACTATGATTTAAATGTCCGAGCTGAGCAACTTTCTTTAGATATATTTGTAAATTTAGCTAATTCTTTATCAGATAAGTAAAAATGACATTTTAAGACAATTATTTGTTTTAAAATGTTTTTTGGTGATATCATGTGTTAGAACTATTTAATAAGTTACTTTGGGCGATTGCTACTTCACTAATTATTATTTCGGGTATTTATTTTTCCTTTCGTTTTTGTTTTGTTCAATTTAAATTTAAAGAAATGTTTAAAAATCTATTTGATAAAAGTAATGGTATAAGAGGAATTACTCCTATTCAGAGTTTTTTAATGACATTAGGTTCTAGAATAGGTGTTGGTAGCATAGCGGGTGTTTCCTTAGCAATCTATCTTGGTGGAGTTGGTACAATCTTTTGGATGTGGATTAGTGCTTTTTTAGCGGCTTCTAATACATTTTGTGAAACGGTTTTAGGCATAATTTATCGAAAAAAAGATGATGATAATTATAAAGGTGGCCCGTCTTATTATATAAAATATGGATTAGGAAAGCCTGTGTTAGGAGGGATATATGCTGTATTCATAATTGCGAGTTATGTTTTTGGATTTGTTGGAATCCAAGGTAATACTATTACTAAATCATTACAAAATATGATTGCTATTCCAGACTATATAGTAGGTATAATTTTGCTTTTTGTAACAGCCTTTATTATATTTGGTGGTTTAAAAAAAATAGCTTCTTTTTCTGAAAAATTAGTACCATTCATGACTATATTATATTTATCTATTGCGGTATTTATAGGAATTCAAAATGCTCATTTAATACCGGGTATTTTTTGGGATACTATTCGTTCAGCTTTTGATATAAAAGCAGCTGGTATAGGTATATTATCTACATTAATAATTGGTGTTCAACGAGGTATATTTTCAAATGAAGCCGGAATTGGTACTGGTAGTATAACTTCATCTACATCTTCTACTGATAGTCCAGTATCACAAGGGTATATTCAGATGTTAGGTATTTATGTTACAACATTATTAATTTGTACCGCTACTGCCGTAATTGTATTAACATCTAATTATAATAGTTTAATAGTAGCGGATATTAATGGAATAGAACTTACTCAGTATGCATTTAAGTATCATCTTGGTGATTTTGGGAATATATTACTTTTTATTTCAATATTACTATTCTCATTTACGACAATTTTAACGGGCTATTATGATGGTGAATCTAGCTTAAAGTACTTTTCTGACAATGTAAATGTCAAACAATTGACATTTTTAAAGTTAATATCATTATCGGTATTGTTTATAGGTTGCGTATTATCTTCTACTGCCATTTGGACATTTGTAGATATATTTACTGCAGGATTAGCTATCATAAATATATATGCCTTATTTAAACTTCGAAAAGAAGTGTTATATGAACTAAGACATTACAAGAGTAGAAAATTATGATACAATAATCTTGGTGGTTATTTTATGATTAATAAAACATGGGATAAAGTTTTAGCAAACGAAATGAAAAAAGATTATTTTAAAAATTTAGGTATATTTGTTAAAAATGAATATAGAAAGCGTACTTGTTATCCAGACTATATTAATATTTTTAATGCTTTAAGATATACGGATTATGAAGATGTAAAAGTAGTTATTTTAGGACAAGATCCTTATCATGGTGAAGGAGAAGCTCATGGCTTATCTTTTTCTGTGTTGCCTGGTGTAAGAAGGCCGCCTTCTTTAGATAATATTTTTAAAGAGTTATATGATGATTTAGGAATAGTTAGAACTGATAATTGTTTAAGTGACTGGGCTAAAGATGGTGTTCTTTTATTGAATGCTATTATGACAGTACAAAAGGATAGACCATTATCACATAAAGAAAAAGGTTGGGAACAGTTTACTGATTTTATAATTGAATCTTTAAACAATCGTGATAAACCCGTTATTTTTGTTCTTTGGGGTAGTTTTGCTAGAAGTAAAAAAGTGCTTATTACTAATCCAATTCATCATATAATTGAATCAGCTCACCCTTCACCTTTATCAGCATATCGTGGATTCTTTGGTAGTAAACCTTTTTCTAAAATCAATGTTTATTTAGAAAGAGATGGTTTTGCTCCAATTAATTGGCAAGGAAATAGTGTTGCAAAAGATAAAAAAATGGTATAAAATAGCAAACTAGATAAGAGGTGACTTTATGGATAAAGCAATTAAGTTTTTAAAAGATAATTTTAGTAATTTTGATGAACCGACCATAATAGTCGCTTGTTCTGGTGGACCTGATTCAATGGCTTTACTTCATTTATGTATTAGTATACGTGATGCTTGTAACTTAAAAATTATTTGTGCACACGTAAATCATAATGTTCGAAGTGAGAGCGAATCTGAAAAAGAATTTGTCAAGGATTTTTGTTTAAAAAATAATGTTATTTTTGAATATATGAAAATTGAAAATTATAGTGATGATAATTTTGAAAATGAAGCTCGTATAAAAAGATATAATTATTTTGATGATTTAATAAAAAAATATCATGCTTGCTTTTTATTAACAGCTCATCATGGTGATGATTTGATAGAAACTATACTTATGCGTATTACTAGAGGATCTACTTTAAAAGGATATAGTGGATTTTCTCAAGTAGTAGAAAAAAAAGGTTATAAAATATTAAGACCTTTAATTTATTATACTAAAGAAGATTTATTGGAGTATAATAATAAAGTGGGTGTACAATTTGTTATTGATAAAACTAATGAGATGGATATTCATACTAGAAATCGTTATAGGAAATATGTTTTACCTAAATTAAAAGATGAGTATGCTAATATTCACGAAAAGTTTTTAAAGTTTAGTAAGACAATGCTTGTTTATAATGAATATGTCGATAAGCAAATTATTGAACAAAAAAAAGAAGTTTATTATAATGAGCAAATAGATATTAATAAATTTTTAAAACTCGATAACTTTATAGGTTCTAGAATAATTAGTTCTATTCTGGAAGATATATATCAAGACGATTTAATGCTATTATCTGATAAACATGTTGAATTAGTTTACGAATTAATTATGTCTTCTAAGGCTAATAGTTATGTTTGTTTGCCTAATGGTATAAATGCTATTAAAGAATATAATTTTGTAAGATTTGAGAGAGAAAAGTTATTAATAGATGATTATGAATTTGAACTTACAGAAACTGTTACTTTACCTAATGATAAAATTCTTCGATTTACAGATGATATAAATGATAATAGTAATTTTATTTGTAGATTAAATAGTGAAGATATTAAATTACCACTTATTGTTAGAAATCGTCGTGATGGAGATAAAATGACAGTTAAGGGTTTGTCTGGTAGTAAAAAGATAAAAGATATCTTTATTAATGAAAAGGTATTAATGCAGGATAGAACATTATGGCCTATTGTTACAGATTCTACTGATACAATAGTTTGGTTACCAGGCTTAAAAAAATCACAATTTGATAAGAAAAAAAATGAAAAGTATGATATAATAATTAAATACGACTGAGAAAGGAAGTTATGTAATGGTTAAAAAAGATGTTAAAAAAGGTTTATTTCCATATTTGATGCTACTGCTTGTTATTGTTGGAATTATGTATTTTTTCAACATTTCAAATAATAAAGTTAATGTATTAACATATGATGAATTTATTAAATTTGCTTCTGAAGGAAAGATAACAGAAATTACTGTAGTTCCTAGAGGTAGCGCTATGCTTTATCAAGTAGAAGGTAAAATGAAAGATTATGCTAATGGTGAATCTTTCTCAGCTAAATTACCTTTATCTGATGAAGTAATGACTCAAATCATTGAGTTACAGAATACTTATGGATTCAAAATATCTGCTAAAGCTGATCCAGATTCTAGTACATTCTTACTATTTGTAGTTAATGTACTTCCTATGATTATTTTAGTAGGGGCAGCATTCTTCTTTGTATCAAGACAAATGGGAAATGCTAATAAGTCAATGGATTTTGGAAGAAGTCGTGCAAGATTAAGTGAAAACACAAAGAAAGTAACATTTAAAAATGTTGCTGGTTTGGATGAAGAAAAAGAAGAAGTTGCGGAACTTATTGATTTCTTAAAAAATCCTAAAAAATTTCAAAAACTTGGAGCTAGAATACCTAAGGGTGTTTTATTAGTAGGTCCTCCAGGTACAGGTAAAACTTTATTAGCACGTGCTGTTGCTGGTGAAGCAAATGTTCCATTCTATTATATAAGTGGTTCTGAATTTGTAGAATTATTTGTTGGTGTAGGTGCTAGTCGTGTTCGCGATATGTTTAAACAAGCTAAGCAATCTGCTCCTTGTTTAATATTTATTGATGAAATCGATGCTGTTGGTCGCCAACGTGGTGCTGGTTTAGGTGGAGGTCACGATGAACGCGAACAAACATTAAATCAATTACTTACAGAAATGGATGGCTTTGGTG
>CANTWP010000112.1 GCA_947853245.1 uncultured Bacilli bacterium
CCTTTATCACCTGCTTTGGCAATGATTTCCGCTTCACGAGCATGGTTCTTAGCATTTAATACTTCATGTGGAATATGTTCTTTCTTTAACATTGAACTAAGTAATTCACTAGTTTCAACCGCAACAGTTCCAACTAAAACTGGTTGTCCTTTAGCATGTCTTTCTTTAATTTCATTAACAATAGCTTTATACTTACCTTTTTTTGTTGCAAATATTAAATCTTTAAGATCTTCTCGAATAACGGGCTTGTTAGTTGGAATTTGAATTACATACATATTATAAATATCTCTAAATTCTTCTTCCTCTGTTTTAGCAGTACCAGTCATACCCGCAAGCTTTTTGTACATTCTAAATAGATTCTGAAATGTTATTGTCGCTAAAGTCTTAGTTTCTTGTTGGATCTCTACCCCCTCTTTAGCCTCAATTGCTTGATGTAATCCTTCAGAGTAATTTCTTCCCTTCATCAAACGTCCAGTAAATGGATCCACAATAATTACTTGGCCATCTTCAACAACATAATCAAAATCCTTTTTCATTGCGTAATTAGCACGTAATGCTTGATTAATAAAATGTACTAATTCAGTATTCTTTATATCATATAGATTATCTATACCAAAGGCTTTTTGTGCAGCTTCAGTACCTTTTTCATCAAGTGTAACTGCTTTGGTTTTTTCATCATAGATAAAACCATCATTTTCTTTTAATGATTTAACAAAACGATCTGTTTGAACATATAGATTAGCAGATTTCATACTTCCACCAGAAATAATTAATGGTGTTCTAGCCTCATCAATAAGTACAGAATCGACCTCATCTACTATAGCAAAGTTATAAGGTCTAGCTACTCTATCACTAGCTTTTACTACCATATTATCTCTTAAATAATCGAAACCAATCTCATTATTAGTAGAATATAAAATATCACATTTATAGGCCTCTTGTTTCTCACTAGCGGTTAAATCACGATAGTTTACACCAACAGTTAGGCCTAAAAATCTATAGATATTACCCATCCACTCAGCATCACGACCAGCAAGATATTCATTAACAGTAATGATATGTACGCCTTCTCCAGTTAATGCATTCAAATAAGCCGGCATTGTTGAAGTTAATGTTTTTCCTTCTCCTGTTTTCATTTCAGCAATATTACCATAATGAATTGCTAAACCACCAATAACTTGAACACGATAAGGCTTCTCACCAATTACTCTAAAAGCCGCTTCTCTAGCAGTAGCAAAAGCTTCCACCTTAATATCTTCTAAGTCTTCACCATTTTGTAAACGTTCTTTAAACTCTGCAGTTTTCCCTTTTAATTGTTCATCACTAAGTTTACTGTATTCTTCATCTAACGCTAAAACATCATCAGCAATAGCTTCAAACTTAGTTAATTCTTTATATTCATGATCAAATAGTTTTTTTAAAAAACCCATCACAATCATCCTCTCTAATCATTGTCACATACATATTTTATCAAAAATAAAAATAAAATCCTAGTATTTTAGCCTTATATTCAAAAAAAATAGTGATATTTTCACTATTTTTTCACTTTAATCTAAAATTAATCCCATAGTTTTTCTGGATAAAGATTCTCTTTAATCATTGTATCAATACTATCAACTAATTCCTGCTTATCTTCTTTATAAGTAATACCTTTCCATACTGCCGTAGTAGGAAGTATTTTAACACTTACTTTTTCTTCTTTAATTAGTTCACGTAATACTTCAGGAATCAAATACTCTGCTTTATCCATTTTGTCTTTATTATCATCAAAGAATTTAACAAACTTGGTTTCCAAATATTCAAAAATCTTTGGAGTAAAAATTAACATATTCATCGATACTAAGGAATCACCTTCAACATAAAAGCTTGGCTCGCCACTTAGTGGTTCCGCTAAATATTTATCGCCAGACGCTTGTATGCTACTTTCAATGATTTCTGTTAAGAAACCATCCTTTTCTTCACATACGCCTCGTTTTACTGAACCATTTTCTGATACTGTATTGCAAACATGGTAGCCAACCATAGCAAAATCATTAATACCATTTCTTTGTTTTAAGAAAGAACTCGCTACTTTATAAGCATCTCGGCCATAAAAATCATCAGCATTTATAATAGCAAAATTTTCTTTAACCACATCTTTGCAACATAAAATAGCGTGCCCTGTACCTAATGGTTTTACTCTATCAGCAGGCACATTAGCATTACTAGGTAAATTATCATTTTTTTGAAAAACATATTCTACTTGTATCTTATCTTCTATTCTTTTACCAACTGTATCTCTAAAAACATCATAATTTTCTTCTTTAATAATAAATATCACTTTATCAAAACCATTTTTTATAGCGTCATAAATTGAAAAATCTAAAATAAATTCTCCATTTTTACCAACTGGTTCTATTTGTTTTAATCCACCAAAACGGCTACCCATTCCAGCGGCCATTATAACTAATGTCATAATACCCTCACTTTCTAATAATAGTATATCATATTCTAAATCTTTTTAATACTTTTATGTCCTTTGATTAATTTTTTAATTCCATGAGGATGTTCAAAAGCAATCGTAAGCAAACTCTTATCAATACCGACAATTACACCAACCCCAAATGAATCGTGTCTTACTTTATCACCAAAATTATATTCAGCATTCTTGTCAACCATATCCTCTTTATAAAAGGTTTTACCAAGCATACTAGAAGAAGTATCCATAATCTCTTTTTCTAAATAATCATCACCAATCTCTTCAATAAATCGGCTTGGTGGATTACAACTAGTTTCACCAAAAATAAGACGACGTTGAGAATTTATTAACCACAATTTCTTTTTAGCTCTAGTAATTGCCACATAACAAAGACGTCTTTCTTCTTCAATACCTGATGAGTCCATTAAAGAATTATTGTGTGGAAAAAGCCCTTCTTCCATACCTACTATAAATACATAATCAAATTCCAATCCCTTGGCGGAATGAATAGTCATTAATGTTACAACATCAGCTTCATTTTTATGTTCGTTAATATCTGATACTAAACTAATTTCATTTAAAAAATCTTCTAGAGAAATACTACCATGAAAATTTTCAAAACTAGCAGTAATAGATTTAAATTCTTCTAAGTTTTCCAATCTTATTTCAGATTCCACACTATTTTCATCTGTAAGTTCTTTTCTGATACCCGATTTATCTAATATTAATTCAACAAATTCTGTTAAAGTACAATTGTCTTTTTCGGCAATTAATTCTAAAATTAATTTTTTAAATTCTAAACATTTACCTTCATCAATTGCCTCAAACATACTAACACCAAATGAATTAGCTTTTTCTGTTAAGTTAGCAATCGTTTTATCACCAATACCACGTTTTGGCACATTAATAATTCGCGCTAAACTTACATCATCCGCAGGATTATAGATTAATTTTAAATAACAAATTAAATCCTTTATTTCTTTTCTATTATAGAAATAAAAACTACCAATAACTTTATATGGAATATTATTTCTTAAAAATGCATCTTCCATGCTACGAGATTGAGCATTAGTACGATATAATACAGCAATACTATCTTTTTTAGCACCAGCATTTAAAAGTTTATTTATTTCATTTATAACATATTCACCTTCATCGGCTTCATTGCGGGTACGATGATAAACAATCTTGTCGCCAACTTCATTTTCTGTCCATAAATTTTTATCTTTTCTTTCTTTATTATTGGCTATGACATGATTAGCAGCTTCTAATATATTACCAGTTGAACGATAATTTTGTTCAAGAAATACTGTATTACAATTAGGATAATCTTTTTCAAAATTAAGTATATTACGATAATTAGCCCCTCTAAATGAATAAATAGATTGTGATTCATCACCTACTACACAAACATTTTTATACTTTGCACCCAATTGTTTCACAAGCAAATATTGAGCTGAATTAGTATCTTGATATTCATCAATTAATATATATTGATACTTTTGTTGATACTTTTTTAATATTTTGGGCTGATTTTTAAACAAAAGAATCGGTTCCATTAATAAATCATCAAAATCTAATGAATTATTTATTTTTAATTTTCGTTCATATACTTCATAAACACTAACTACTTTTTCTTCCATATCAGTATTTGCAAATCTACTATATTCTTTAGCGGTCATCATTTCATTCTTAGCACCACTTATCTTATTACGAATTGCTTTCGGATTATACATTTTAGGATCAATATTTAACTCTTTCATTATTTTCTTAATAAGCGTTAATGTATCATCGCTATCTAAAATAGTAAAATTAGAATTATATCCTAACATCTCAAAATTTTCTTTAATAATTAATAAGCCAAACGAATGAAACGTCGATATTTGTATATTGTACGCAATTGGTCCTAAAATAGATACAACTCTATCTTTCATTTCTTTTGCGGCTTTATTAGTAAAAGTAATTGCTAGAATATGTTCTGGAGAAACTCCAAGTTCATCTATTAAATACGCTACTTTAGTTGTTAATACCCTAGTCTTACCACTTCCTGCTCCCGCTAAAATTAAAAGAGGTCCTTCATTTATTTTTACTGCTTCTAATTGTTTGTTATTTAATCTTGTCAAATCCATGTTACCACCTACTTATAATCATAACATATTTTAGCTATGTTTGTTTATTATACTTGCATATTTTTTTAGCACTTACTCTTGACAAGTGCTAAAAAATGCGATATAACATTATTGTATTAAAGGAGAGATAAGAATGAAAAAAAGAGAATTTAAATCAGAATCAAAAAGATTATTAGATCTTATGATCAATTCAATTTATACAAATAAAGATATATTTTTAAGAGAGTTAATTAGTAATGCTAGTGATGCTATGGATAAGCTTTATTATCGAAGTTTAACTGATGATAAAATTAAAATTAATAAAGATGAACTTGAAATTAATGTCTTCTATGATAAAGACATGCGTACTATAACTATCAGTGATAATGGTTGTGGTATGACTGAAGGCGAATTAGAAAGTAACTTAGGAACAATTGCAAAAAGTGGTTCTTTAGCATTTAAACAAATGGAAGAAGTTAAAGATAAAGATATCGATATTATTGGGCAATTTGGTGTTGGCTTCTATTCTGCATTTATGGTGAGTGATGAAATTACTGTAATTAGTAAAAGCATCGATAGTAATGAAGCTTATAAATGGAATTCTACTGGATTAGATGGCTATACACTAGAAAAATGTGATAAAAATACCACTGGTACAGATATTATTTTACATATTAAAGATGATACTGAAGATGAAAAGTATAGTGATTATTTAAATGAGTATAAGCTTAGAGATTTAATAAAAAAATATAGTGATTATATTCATTACCCAATAAAAATGGAAGTAGAAACAGAACATCTAAAAGATAAAAAAAATAAAGATGATGAAGATGAATATGAAACTATTAAAGAAATTGAAACTATCAATAGTATGATTCCAATCTGGAAAAGAAATAAAAATGAAGTAACAGATGAAGATTATGAACACTATTATACAGATACCTATTATGACTACGAAAAGCCTTTAAAAGTAATTACTACTTCTGTAGAAGGCAACATTAGTTATAAAAGTTTACTATTTATACCTAGTCATGTTCCGTATGACTTTTATACTAAAGATTATGAAAAAGGACTAAGTTTATATTCTAATGGTGTTATGATCATGGAGAAGTGTAGTGATTTAGTACCAGATTATTATAGCTTTGTTAAAGGTGTTGTTGATACTGAAGATATTTCATTAAATATCAGTCGTGAAATGCTACAAAAAACTAAAGCAGTATCTATAATTAGTAAAAATATTGAAGCAAAGATTACTAAAGAACTGAAAGATATGATAGAAAATGATAGAGATAATTATAAAAAGTTCTTTAAAGTATTTGGAAACAACCTAAAGTTTGGTATTTATAATAATTATGGCATGAATAAAGACACATTACAAGATTTAATAATGTTTAATTCCTCTAAAACTAAAGATTTAATTACTTTAGCGGAATACGTAAAAAATATGAAGGAAGAACAAAAAGAAATCTATTATGCCTGTGGGGAAACTATTGATAAAATTGATTTATTACCTCAAGTAGAACAATTTAAAGATAAAGATTATGAAGTTTTATATTTAACTGACTACGTTGATGAATTTGCACTAAATATACTAGGCCAATATGATGGTAAAAAATTTAAAAATGTAAGTAATGCAGATACAAACTTAGAAGATAATAAAGAATTAGATAAATTAAATGAAGAAAATAAAGAACTACTCACATTTATTAAAGATTCTATAAATATTAGTGACGTAAAATTTACTAATAAATTAAAAAGTCACAGTGTATGCTTGACTAATAAAGGAAACGTTTCAGTAGAAATGGAAAAGGTAATCAATGCTATGCCAGGTGATGAAAATATCAATGCAGAATTGATTCTAGAAATTAATGAAAATCATCCAATCGCAGATAAGATTAAAGATCTATATGAAAATGATCAAGATAAACTAAAAGAATATAGCAAAGTATTATATGCACAAGCTAGATTAATTGAAGGATTACCAATTGAAAATCCTACTGAAATTAGTAATTTAATTTGTGATTTCTTAGCTAAATAGCTAAAAAACTTAACCCTTGTTAAGTTTTTTTCTTTAACATTTCTTTGTAAAATCTTATATTAAATTAGTTTTAAAAAGGAGAAATTTACTTAATAAATTTCTTTTAAATTTTTAATATAGCAAATATAAGAATACTTTTTTAAGGAAAAAATAATGAATATTATTGAATTTCATTAATAATACATTATTACCTAATTAAAGATAGGAAAAAATACTAACCCTTATTTTCAATAAGAATATAATAAATTGAATGGGGGGAAATTTTTTTGAAAAAAATTATAATAAGTTTAGTGTGTATTGTCATGATTGTAATTGTTGGTATTATTCTTGTTCCAAAAAAAGAGAAAGGTAATTTAACAAATATCAAACTTGCAGAAGTTACACACAGTGTGTTTTATACACCTCAGTACGTAGCACATGCTTTAGGTTACTTTAAAGATGAAGGATTAGATGTTGAAATAATTCTTACTGCTGGTGCTGACAAAGTAACTGCAGCCGTATTATCTGGTGATGTAGATATTGGTTTCTGTGGTAGCGAAGCTACTATTTATATCTATAATGGTGGCGAAAAAGATTATTTGAAAACTTTTGCTGGATTAACAAAAAGAGATGGTAGTTTCTTAGTTTCGAGGGAAAAATATGATAACTTTACTTTGGATGACTTAAAGGGAAAATATGTTATTGGTGGTAGAAAAGGTGGTATGCCAGAAATGACATTTGAGTACACTCTTAAAGAAAATGGCATTGATCCTAAAACCGATTTAACAATTGATACCAGTATTGCCTTTGCATCTATGGGAGGAGCATTTATCGGAGGAATTGGTGACTTTGTAACATTATTTGAGCCTAACGCATTACAAGTCGAATCTCAAGGATATGGTTATGTAGTTGCGTCAATTGGTGAACTAGGTGGCGTTGTTCCTTATACAGCTTACAATGCTAAAAAAAGCTTTATTGAAAAAAATCCTGAAACAATTGAAGGATTTACTAGAGCTATTCAAAAAGGGCTTGATTACGTATTTGAACATACTGATGAAGAGGTAGCTAAAACAATTCTATCTTATTTTCCAGATACTTCTTTAAACGATCTAACAAAAATTGTTAAACGTTATAGGGATAGTGATTCTTGGTTCAGAAATACTTACATTAATGAAGAAGACTTTAATCACATCCAGGATATTATGAAAAGTGCTGGAGAAATAGAGACTTTTGTACCATATTCTGATTTAGTTGACACAACTTTCTCAAATAAAGTAAACAATGAATAGAATATTAAATATTGAAAATCTAAGAAAAATCTATCACACAAAGAAAAGTGAAACACTTGCTGTAGAAGATTTTTCTTTTGAATTAAATGAGGGAGAATTTGTGGCAATAGTTGGCCCCAGTGGATGTGGTAAATCAACCATACTATCTATTCTCTGTGGATTAGAAGAAAAATCCGGAGGACAATTTCAATTTAAAGACAATTATAAAGTAGGCTATATGTTACAACAAGATTCTTTATTTGAATGGAATACTATTTTAAAAAACTGTTTGTTAGGATTAGAAATACAAGGAAAGTTAACTGAAGAAAACAAAGATTACGTAATCGAATTGTTGAAAAATTATGGATTGGGAGAATTTATTAATAGTTATCCAAATAATCTTTCTGGAGGAATGAGACAAAGAGTAGCTTTAATTAGAACTCTAGCAACTAAACCAGACATCCTATTACTCGATGAACCATTTTCTGCATTGGATTATCAAACCAGATTATCAGTTTCAGATGATGTATATAGAATATTAAAGAAAGAAAAGAAAAGTGCCATAATCGTAACACACGATTTGGCAGA
>CANTWP010000113.1 GCA_947853245.1 uncultured Bacilli bacterium
TCTTTAGCTTTTAAGTAGCCATTACTTCTAGCATAATCATTAAATACACGAGTTAACGCTGTTTTAAATCCTACTTCATGACTACCTCCATCATTCGTTTTAACATTATTAACAAATGATACTATATTCTCGGCATAAGTATCTGTATATTGAAATGCTACTTCAATATTAATATTATCTTTATTACCAGAAAAACCTACTACTTGATGAAGTACACCTTTACCATCATCTAAGTATTCTACAAATGATTTTAAACCATGTTCATAATGATAAGTTTCTGATTTATTTTCTCTTAAATCTTCTACAGTTACTGTTAATCCTTTAAGTAAAAAAGCACTTTCTTGCATTCTTTCACAAATAGTTGTAAATGAAAATGTTGTTATCGGGAATATACTTGGATCAGGCATAAATCTAACTGTAGTACCTGTTTTACTTGTTTTATCTAATCTTTTAAGTGGTACATCTAATTTACCACCATCTTTAAAACGAATAAAATGTTCATAACCATCTCTTTTGATAGTTACTTCCATCCATTTACTTAAAGCATTTACTACGCTGGCTCCAACTCCGTGAAGTCCTCCCGATACTTTATAACCACCAGATTCAAATTTTCCTCCAGCATGAAGAACTGTATATATTACTTCTGGTGTACTCATTCCACTAGCGTGTTTTCCTACTGGTAATCCGCGTCCTTCATCACTTACTGAAACACTATTATCTGAATGTATTGTTATTTTTATACGACTACCATAGCCATTGATAACTTCATCAATACTATTGTCTACTATCTCCCAGACTAGATGATGTAATCCTCGTTTATCTGTTGAGCCAATATACATACCAGGACGTTTTCTTACTGCCTCTAATCCTTCTAATATTTTAATTGAACTCTCATCATAATTTGCCATCCTAATCACCTACCCAATTATAACATATTCTAAACTTTAAAATCCAGTTTTTTATGGTATTTAAAAGAAGTTCTTGGAACTCAGGAACATTCATACCTACTCTACAATCAATTGTTATCATGCATTTGTTTATTGTGCTTAATTTCTTGCCAAGAAATATCTTTTTTAAATATACAAATAATTAAACAATGTATATAACTAGATAAAAAAATAGGATTAAAAAATAATGACAGTATCTTATTTTTATTACTTATTTTTAATTTATTGCGTTCAATAATAAGTAAATAATACTAATAAAAAATAAACAATCAAAATTCCTAACAAAACATTAGTTATTAATTGATAAGTAGAAAGGGAAAATAGCCACTCAATACTTAAGCTAAAAATATAAAACCAACTATCAAAATTATAAATGGTATAACCCCACCTATTTCTTTTATTTTAGAAACTTAGTTTAAATCTTTATAAGATAGTGACTTTTTAATTAGCGGAATATATGTTTTTCTAGCTTCAAAATATCCCTTAATCCAACGTGTTCTTTGTATAATACTTACTTTATATTCTTCTGGTTGTTCATCATAATATATTGCGTTTTCATTATAATATGTTGAATAACTATTTAAAGTAGAATCTAAACTAAGTTCATAATCCTCTGTCAAAGAATGAAACGGAAAAGTACCACATTTTTTTATTAAATCACCTTTAATATAATAGCCAGTTCCCGAAATAATAACATTATGTTGTCTTTTGACTTTATTACGATTAAGTAACGTATTAATCATAGAAAAAGTTAAAGCAGAGCACCTAGCCACTACTGAAGAAGCTCCATTTTTACAATTACGATAGCCAATACCAATATCGTATCCAGCATCTATTGTTTTACTCATTTCCTTAACAAAATTCTTATCCAATATATTATCTGCATCAAAAATAAAATAGGCATCATATTTTTCAGTTATATTTTCTATTGCATCCACAAGCGCAAAACCTTTTCTTCTTCTACCATCTATATTTTTACGAATTATAATACTCATATTATGTTTTGATGTTATATTAACAGTAGGATCTTTTTTACTTTCAACAATTACAAAAACATCTTTAGGCTCAATTCTTTGTGTTTGATTTTCAATACTACATAAAAGTGCTTCAATAACCTCCGATTCATTTCTGGCAGGTATTAAAATCGCGTATTTTCGGGTATTCTTATAAGAAATTAACTTTCGATTCCTTTTACTAGAAATCAAACACATAAAAAGAAAAAAAACAATACCCAAAGACATTAATACAATTGATATATATAATAAAATTTTTTCTATCATTTTGTCACCATATTCATAAACGCTCTCTTTAGACGTTCATCTGTATAAACACGATCATATATTTCACCAATAAAAGTAAATGGAGCATGATTCTCTCTACGCATTATTTGACGAAAAAGTGCTGACCAAGATATTGACATGTTAATGACCATAAAAACTACGAGTATTATATATAAAGAGTGGCCCAGATTATATGGTAGGCGTTCTATTAAATTAGATAAAAATGGATTTATTTCTTTACAAAAAAGGAATTGTTGTTCTACCTCCTATATTTAAAAAATAACCAGAATAATCGCAAGAAACAGTTCCAATAACTAACTCTTATAAATAACTAATTATATATTATAAAGCTCCACCAAATAAAGCTCCATAAAAAAATGTCTGATACCACTTCTGATCTTTTCTACAAAACAAAAATACCATTAGTGATGCCCCAAAACCATATATAGGAGAAAATTGACCATAGATTACTCCTCGTCTAGTAACCCAAAAGATACTACCATCTCTTAAATAGTTAGTAATCAAATTCAATATTTGCTCATAATAACAACCTATTATACATCCTATTAAAAATATAAAAAATAGTTTTTCCTTACAAATACCTTTAGCAAAACTCTTTTTTTCTTTAAAAAAATAATTTTTTACTTCTGATATAATACATACTCCTTACATCTTTTTATTTCAATTTGCTTTCTCCTGTGCTGTAATCTATTTCAATGCCATCTTGTACATTATAAACAAAGATATTAAACTTAATACTTGCGCCCTTATCTTCAACGGAATAAGCTTCCATTTGAACACCACTAGCAAGTAGATTATTACCTTCATAGATAGGTGTTACACGATAAAGAACATGATTTTCTGTTTTCTTAACATACTCCACCACTTTATTTTCGAACTCTAACATTCCTTTTGTATTCATGTATCTTGTACAAGTTATTAAATTCTTTTCATTAGCGTTTTCACCAGTTAATTGATATCCTATTAAATGACATCTATTATATAAATACTTACCTTCAATATTATCATATTTTACTGTATGCCAACCAGTAGGTTTTATAGAACCAATACTTCCTCTTTTCTCATCTGGCATTGTATAAATACTTACATTAGCGTAAGCTTCAGTACATCTACCAAGTTTATCTAAAGCATTATATATTTCAAAAGATTCAGTTATCATATCTTTTTCGTCAAAATTTGGTTCATTATTATTTAAAACTACATAAGGCTCTCCAAAATAATCTGGTATATCATCTAAATTATACGATTTACTTTCCGCAAAAACTTCTTTACTAGGATCTAATGAATAAACAAAAGATTTTATCTCCTCTTGATAATTAAATCCAAATAAAGCAATTAAAATTAAAATAATTGAAGAAAAAAAAACTTTTTTACTTTTATGCATATATATTTACAACTCCATATCTATTTAAACTTTATATTAGCTTTAGATAATTGTAGATATTTAAAATAATCTCTATTTCTTCTTACCCTCTCAAAAATAATATCATATACTAATTCCCAAATAACCACCCAACCCGCTACTAAAAATAATTCACTAATAACAAATTCAAACATTTCAGATATAAAAATTAATATTACTCCTAGTATTAATAAAATCAATCTTTTAATATCATTATATTGCTCTATTTTTTTGGTTTTAACTACAAGTTCTTTATAATGGTTATGAATTGAATCTTTAAGATTAGATTGAGCTTTTTCTTCAATCCCACAAATAATAATATCTATTTTATTTTTAATTGGAATAAACATACATCTTTTTAAAATATAATCGTTCAATTCATCAGAAAGTATTTTAGGATTAAAAACATTTATAGCTTCTTCTATATCATTTAAATAAATAATTATTTCATCATTTTTTGTCATTTATATACCCTCTATTCTATATATAATTATATAAAAAAGGTTAGTCTATGTCTACCCCTTTTTCAAAATATAATTTACCAAGTAAATAATAAAATATAATATAAATAATGTATATAATAATCGCTATAAACATAATTTTATTAATTACTCCCACTTCTATCATACTAGTAGTATTAATCATATTCATAATACCCTTATCAAATAAACCACAAACGAATATTAAACCTAATGTTATAACTTGAGTTACTATATAAAGTAAGAAAGATATTATAATTGATTTAACTATTTTACCATGATTATATCTATGTCCTAAAATAATACCAACATAACCAATAATATTGACAAATAACATTTCTAAAAAGAAAACTAACGCTATTACAAGTAAAAATTTAGTAACAGTTGTATTATAAGTACTCGCCGCCAATTCTAATACATTCTTTAATGCTTCTAAATTTTATTTATAATAATAACAAATAAATATACATATGACCGCTACTACAATAGTAGTAAACATACAAACAATTGCTGAAAGTGCTTTAGAAGCATAAATTGTTTTCTTTTCTAATGGTAAAGTGTGTGTTAAATAAGATTCACATTTATATATATTTTTAACAAATCTAACCCAAGAACGCATAAGAGAATTTATTAAACTACTTACTAACATACTAATAGTTATACCACATGATAATTGATATAATATACTAAATAACATGGAATTATTAATACTTAAAAATAAACGTGCCAATAAAGCAAAGAACAGTGATAATAAATACAAGACTATTACTACTTTATAAATCCACTTTAAATCATATTTTAACAATTTATTTAACATTTAAAATTCCTCCTAAAGATCTCATCTATTGAAGCATTTTCTTTATGTCTTAATTCATCAGCATTAGAAACTAAAATAATTTTACCTTTATCAATAAAGATAACTTCATCTAATATTCTTTCAATATCCGCAATTAAATGTGTCGATATAATTACACTAGCGCCTTCACTAAAATTAGATAAAATTGTATCTAGAATATAATCTCTCGTAGCAGGACCTACTCCACCTAAAGGTTCATCTAATATATAAAATTCGGCATCCTTGACATAACTAATACTAATTGAACTTTTTCTTTCATACCTTTAGACATTTTAGATAAACGTTGATTGATATCTAGATCTAAATCATTAAGTAACTGGTAAGCTTTTTCACTATTAAAATTATCATAAAATTCACTAAAATAATTTACTGTTTCTTTTACTGTTAATTCATTATCTAAATATGTTCTTTCTGGTAAATAAGAAATTACTTTTTTTGATTCTACGCCAGGCTTTAACCCATTAATAAGGACTTTCCCACTAGTTGGTGTTAGTAAATCATTGATTAATTTTATTAAGGTTGATTTACCAGAGACATTTTTTCCAAGTAATCCAATAATTTTACCTTTTTCCAGTTTCAAATTAATATTATCTAGTATTAATTTATTATCAAATTGTTTACATAAATTTTTACATTCTAGCACATTTTATTTTTCCTCTTTTCTTTCTAAATAATTTATAATTTCTTCTTTAGAAGCACCAATATCATTCATATCATTTAAAAAATTATTAACTCGTTTTCTTAGCATTTTATCTCTTTCTCGTTCGATTAATTTTACATCACTGGTAACAAATTTACCATTAGTTCTCTCTGTATAAATAAGTTTTTTCTTCTAATTCCTGCAAAGCCTTTTGCATAGTATTAGGGTTTATTTTAAAAAATACTGCAAGTTCTCTAACTGATGGTAACCGAGTGCCACTTTCATACTTACGAGAGATAATATCTATTTTTAATTGTTCCAATACTTGTAAATATATTGGTCTTTCATTATCAAATATGTAGCTCATATTTCACCTCTATTGTATTACTTCACTAATACAAAAGAATAAATAAGTTATGTCATTTATTTATAACTTATGTGTTTCTATATAAGCAAGATTGTTTTACTAATATTTATAATATTACCTTTAATAACTTTTACTTTAATATTTAGAAACTTTAACATATTCTTAATCTTCTTGTTTAATGTTTCTTCAATATCTAATTTTTCCTTTATTATTTACATAACTATTGGGCTCCTTTCAAGCATATAAAAAAGGTTAACCAAAATTAACCTTTCATATATTCAAAGTCGATTAGTTCGACTAATTTCCCTATGGTGGCTCCAGCGGGAATTGAACCAGCGACACAAGGATTTTCAGTCCTCTGCT